>CAUZFJ010000058.1:0-6923 GCA_963579105.1 Candidatus Thalassarchaeaceae archaeon | reverse complement strand
GTGCGGCATTAGCCCGAATACTAAACCTGACGGGTCACAAACACCAGCAATGTTGCGCATGCTAGCATTTGGGCATAAAGGGTAAGATAGGGGCTCATTTGATGCGCTGGGATACTCATCACTGGGGTCAATATATCGTGCCACAACCTGTTGTTGTTGTTCATATTGGTCGAGTACAGACTGGTCTGGAATCACAAATTTTCCTTCACCGTGTCTTACAGGTGTCCGCATACGGCCCAGTCCCTTTGTCCAGATACAGGGGCTGTCAGAGTTAAATTCCAAAGTCACCCATCTATCTTCGTAATGACCTGAATCATTGAGGGTAAGGGACGCTGTTTGTTGTAATGAAACATCGTCATCGCCGGGTAATAATCCCATTTTCACCAACACTTGGAATCCATTACATATTCCAATAACTGGTTTGCCATCTTTTACGAATTGACGCACTTGTTCTCTAATTCCAAATCGAAGCCTGTTTCCAAGTAAACGCCCACTTCCGAGGTGGTCACCAAAGGAAAAACCTCCAGGGATTGCCATAATGTGATAATTTTCTAATGAATCCTCGCCATTAACTAAACTATTGATATGAATGCGATGGGCTTTGGCCCCTGCCATCTCAAACACTGCCATGGTTTCGACATCACAGTTGATTCCAAATCCAGTCAGGACTGCGACTTGAGGGATATCAACCATTCAAGCACCACCTCCGTCTAGGGTTGCTTGCCAAGATTGTTTGAGAGCAGACATGCTGGCTTGGAGAATGATTTCATCGGATTTTGTAATTGTGATTTCATCTCCGACCCCAACTTCACCTAATCGGAAACAAGCGTTGCTTGTCATTGCTGCTTCAAATTTAGCGCTATTTTCAACCTTTACACTAACTAAAATGCGGCCAAGACTCTCACCAAATAACGCTCCCCACTTGTCAAGGCTGTTGTTATCACTGAATATTTCAGATATGTCAACACTACAACCAGAATCAGCGCCAAAGCAAGCTTCTGCTAAAGCAACAGCAAAACCACCATCACTACAATCATGAGCGCTAACAACTAACTCTTGGCGCATTGCCGCAGTAAGGTCACGATAAAGTGCAAGATTCCTCGTTGTGTCTATTGCTGGCACTTCGCCACCAATTCCGCCACCACACTCATCTCTAAACATCGTGACTAATTCGCTTGCACCCAATTCTTGATGGCTTTGCCCCAGCAAGTAAATGATATCACCGCCGTTCTTAAAATCACTTGAAACCGCTTTGCGCACGTCCTCGTGATTACCTAACAATGTGAACAATAATGTTGGAGGGACGCTTATTTTTTCGCCATTCATTATCACATCATTTTTCATAGAATCTTTTCCACTAATACAGGGTAACTGATAAGCCCTACAAACATCATCTAAAGCCCTGTTTGCGCGCACTAATTGGGCAAGTTTGTATCGTCCGTCGGGTGTCTTTTCAGATTCAACGGAATCAGGCCAACAGAAATTATCCAACCCTGCCATCCTATCAAGGTCAACACCCACACAAACCGCATTACGAACTGCTTCATCGATACAACCAGCAACCATTGCATAAGTGTCAATATCTGAATATCTCGGTATGATTCCACAAGATATCACTGCACCTTGTGTTTCACCATGAATTGGGGCAATCACAGCCGCATCACCTGGGGCATCGTGGTTCACGCCACAAAATGGTTTGATAACTGTCTGGGCAATCACCTCGTGGTCGTATGAGCGAACCCACCACTCTTTGGATGCGATGTTCGGGCGCGCAAGGAGTCGTGATAGAACACCACCCATCTCTGTTGCATTCACTTCTGGATATGGTGGCTCTTCATTGGTAGGAGGTATCCACTCACTCTCAAGTTGTAATTGCGGCACACCATCATGCAGGAATTCAATTGGTAGCAAAGCAACTGTACGTTCACCGTGTAAAATATGAAAATCACCAGAATCTGTAAAAGTACCCACCGCAGTTGCTTCAACTTCGTGCAAACCTGCTAACTTCTCAAACTCTTGACAATCCCCGGGTCTAACACCTACAGTCATTCTCTCTTGAGATTCTGAAACTAATATTTCCCAAGAAGAAAGGCCCATTTGTTTCAGAGGTACTTGTGAAAGGTCAACCTTAGCCCCACCAGTTAGTTCTGCCATCTCTCCAATACTACTCGAGAGGCCGCCTGCGCCATTATCTGTCGTAACTTGTAAAAGCCCGTCATCTCTGGCTTTAAGGAGCATGTCAACCATCTTTTTCTGAGTAATTGGGTCTCCTATTTGAACTGCTGAAGATGGAGATTCTTCAGTTAATTCCAGACTAGAAAACGTTGCACCATGTATTCCATCACTACCAACGCGGCCACCAACCATGTAGATTATATCGCCTGGACTAGGGGTTTTGTCGTGGCTTTCCCTCCCATCTGCTAAACGGCGCGGCATTATCCCAACTGTACCACAATAGACTAGTGGTTTACCGATATATCGCTCTTCAAACACTATGGCACCATTCACTGTTGGAATCCCTGATTCATTACCACCTGAACGAACGCCTGCATGGACACCACGAAATACCCTACTTGGGTGAAATAATCCTTCTGGAATTTCACCTTCATAATTTGGTGGACCAAAACAGAATACATCTGTATTTGCGATCGGGCGGGCCCCCAATCCTGTACCTAAAATATCTCTATTAACCCCTACGATGCCTGTCATTGCTCCGCCAAACGGATCTAATGCGCTTGGAGAATTATGGGTTTCAGCCTTAATACAAAGACTCCAATCTGGGTTCCATTCTATTACCCCTGAGTTATCATGGAACAAACTTAGCAGCCAATCAACTTTCTTAGCGATGTCAAAAGTTGGCTTCATAATGTGGGTCTTGAATAAGGAATCAATGTGAGAATCTTCTCCTGTTACAGTATCTATGTGATGGATATTTGCTGAGAATATTTTGTGCTTGCAATGTTCTGACCAAGTTTGAGCGAGACACTCTAGTTCTACATCTGTTGGCGCCACTGGAGGCAACCCGACTTTCTCCCTAATTGCTCTAACTGTTGGGTTTCGGAAGTGTGCTTGAATTGTTTGCATTTCTTCCAAATTTAAAGCAAGTAGGCCTTTTTCACTAATTTCAATCAATGAATCGTCTTCAACCTCTAAATCAATAGTTGCAGGTTTACCAAAAACGTTCACTGGTGGTTCTGGGAAATCAAGTGATGGCCACTGGTTATTTGCGCATGATGATTTATCAGATATTACCGCTCTCTCAATCATTGGATTGTGTAATTGATTTGCGAGCCATTGACGGTCTACATCATCGGGAAGTCCATAAAATGTGAACGTCATAGTTGTGGATACTTCTGCATCTTCCGCTTCTGAAGGAAAAAGGGTCTTCAAACCATCAAGGCCAGCTTGTGCCGCGTTATCTGTAACTCCTGGCTTGAAGCCAATTTGGATTGCGGCGTCTGGTTTTTGGGAGAAAATATTAGAGTCATTTAAGATATGTTGATTGACAACACCATGCTCAATTATTGGGTCGCAAAACAAATCTGATATCATTTTATCATGATGTGTTTCGTTGAAATTTCCCTTCACAAGATAACCTGTAATTGAACGTACTTCTGAAATTTCTAAACCATGGTCAGAAGACAATTGGCGGCGGATGGATTCCCCCCTAGTATCCTTCAATCCAGTTAGAGATTTAGGGGTCACTTCAACTCTTTGGGGTTGTGGTGCAGTCATCCCGAACACCTCTTCTGATTGACCCGTCTTGCCGACCGTCCATCAATGAAGCGGCTGTCAGCCCTACAGGGCTGATATGTTTTAGAGCGCTTTTTTCAAGTACTGGCCGGTAAAAGAATTGGGATTAGTACAGATTTCTTCAGGTGTCCCAATTGCGACAACATCACCACCACCATCACCACCATCTGGACCTAAATCAATCACCCAATCAGCACTTTTAATGACATCAAGATGATGTTCAATAACGATGACTGTGTGCCCATTTGAGCGAATTCTTAGCAAAACGTCGATTAGTTGTTCAATATCTGAAAGCGCGAGACCGGTAGTAGGCTCATCAAGAATGTAGACGGTGTGGCGAGTTGTTGGACGATGCAATTGGGTTGCTAATTTGACTCTTTGAGCTTCCCCTCCTGACAATGTTGTGGCTGGTTGGCCAAGGCGAATGTAACCCAAACCCACATCTTGTAGTGTTTTGAGAATGCGATGAAGTTTTTTGTGGCTTGTGAAGAATTCGCATGCCTCGTGAACCGTCATATCCAGTACGTCTGCGATAGTCTTCTGTTTCCAAGTTACTTCCAACGTTTCGCGGGTGTATCGTGAACCTTCACACACTTCACAAGTTACCCAAACATCAGCAAGGAAATGCATTTCCATTTTTACCGAACCCGCACCCGCGCATGATTCGCACCTTCCCCCTCTTACATTGAAGGAAAATTGCCCCGGTTTGTAGCCCCGTTGTTTCGCTAGTGGTGTAGTAGTAAACAACTTTCTGATTTCATCAAATCCCTTCGTATAAGTTACTGTGTTTGAGCGAGGTGTGCGGCCAATTGGTGATTGATTGATGACAATTACTTTGTCAATATCATCATATCCAGACACGCTACTATGTTTACCAGGTATACTATCACTGCCATTCAATTCGTGCAAAAGAACCGGCGCAAGAATATCAGAAACTAAGGTTGACTTTCCTGAACCTGACACACCTGTAACTGCAACCATACAGCCAAGAGGGAATTTGACATTTATTCGACGCAAATTATTCGCCTCCGCACCAACAACTTTCAACCACTTTCCATTGGGTTTCACTCTTGAGTCTGGAACAGCAATTTTGCGCCTACCTGCTAGATATGCACCTGTCACGCTTTCTTCATGTTCTAGTAAATCCTCTAATGGCCCACTAACTAGGAGTCTGCCCCCCTCTCTACCAGCCCCTGGCCCAAGATCAACTAACCAATCTGCTTGACGAAGGGTTTCTTCATCGTGTTCAATAACCAGTAATGTGTTTCCAATTTCACACAACTCTCGAAGAGTTGAGAGGAGTCGTTGATTATCACGCGCGTGCAAGCCAATACTTGGCTCATCAAGGACATAAGTTACCCCTGTCAAACGTGTGCCGATTTGAGAGGCGAGCCTAATTCTTTGACTCTCGCCACCTGAAAGGGTGTTTGAGCGCCGGTCTAGTGTCAAATAATCAAGTCCTACCAAAGCAAGAAATTTTATTCTTGATTCTATTTCTTTGAGTAATTCACGAGCAATGAAAAGGTCTCTTTCACCTAATTTTTCGGATTTACTGACTGAGCCGCTTGTTGATGGTTTTCGAGCCAACTTTAACCAAATTTCTTTTTCCGACTTACCAAGTCTCCAGCGTTGTAAGATTGCTAATGATTCTAGGACTGTTGATTGGGATAAATCTGGTAAAGATAAGCCACCAACAGTAACAGCCCTTACTGCTGCATTCAATTTTTGGCCACCACAATCAGAACATGGCTGGTCAATCATGTATGATTGTAAACGGTTGCGATTACGTTCACTATCTGTGTCACGATAAGTTCGCATTAATCGTTTATACACCCCTTCCCATGGTTTCACCATTTGGTAAACTGAACCTTTTTCGCTTTCAAATTTGAATGTGATATCTGTTGAGCCAGAGCCATTTAAGATGATATCTTTTGAATCATCATCTAATTGAGAAAATGGGATATCTGATTCAAAATCATATTTTTCAGCCACCTGACACATTTGATTACGATACCAACCAGCCATCATTGATGATTGAAATGGCCTCACACAACCACCTTCTAAAGAACGTTCTTCATTCATCAATAATTCATACGAAAAAGCCCTATCAACACCCAATCCTTGACAGGATGTACAAGCGCCTAAAGGATTATTAAAAGAAAATATCCGAGGTGACATTTCAGGCATGAATGAACCGTGAGTAGGGCATGCGAATTCTTCACTATAAGGGATTACAGCTCCTTTTTCAGTACTGGAAGATATTGAGCCAGTGGGCAGTTCTTCAGGGGTATCACAACCAGAAATACTCTCAATAGCGACGGTTCCCCCACCAAGTCTCAAACCAGATTCTACTGCTTCTGTTAAGCGTTGACGGTTTTCCCTTGATATTCTTAATCTATCTATTCTAATATCTATATCGTGACGTAGGTTTTTTTCCAATGTGGGTGGATCTTCAAACTCTTCTTCCCTACCATTCACCTTACCAAACACGAATCCTTGTTCCACTAATTGTTTGAACAAATCTGAATGAGTACCTTTACGATTACGAATTGTTGGACACCATACAGCAACCGCGTGGCCTTCCATGCGCCATTCAATATCATCAACAATCTCTTGAACAGTTCGACGAGCTACTTCTTTACCACATTCGGGACAGTGGGGTTTACCAACTCTAGCGTAGAGAAGACGAAGATAATCTTGAATTTCAGTTGTGGTTGCAACGGTTGAGCGAGGATTGTGAGAACCTTGTTTTTGATCAATAGAAATTGCTGGGGATAGGCCTTCAATACTATCACAATCGGGCTTTTTCATTTGGCCTAGAAATTGCCTAGCATAAGATGAAAGTGATTCTACATATCTTCGCTGGCCTTCAGCATAAAGTGTATCAAATGCAAGACTAGATTTTCCAGACCCCGAAACCCCAGAAACAACAACAAATCTTCCTCTTGGAATTTTTACATCAATATCGCGTAGGTTGTGGGTCCTTGCGCCCCTGACCACAATCCAGCCATCATCACGACGAGGTCCCATACTTTCATCAGCCACTTACACACCTCCGCTAAATGTAAGCGTGAGTTCGCCGTTCTTGAATTGATGGTTTGGTAGTTAGAGTAAGCATCATCTCAACCAAAGGGCATCGATGGTGTCACCAGATTTACCACCAACACCAA
>CAUZFJ010000057.1:0-7014 GCA_963579105.1 Candidatus Thalassarchaeaceae archaeon | reverse complement strand
GCAAATCTTGGCATTGCAACATGAACCAAGTCACAACCAGTTCTTGCTGCAGCCCTACCTGAAAGAATTGGCGCACCATGGTATGGCCCACCACCAATAATCAATAATTTACCACGCTGACCTTTGTGGGCGCTAGCAACCAACGGAGGATAGCGCAGAGCATCACCCGGCCCACAATCAGTAGTTCCTGCCGGAAATGGAAGTGGTGCCACAGTGACCTCGCCAACATCTTGTGATTCCATTCCCTGCTTCTCAGCATGGAAAGTCAGGGTTTCATCTGCCGCCAAGAAAATATCTGAACCCAAACCAGATGGAATATCACAAGCAAGAATCAATGATGGATTGTTGGGTTTCACCCATTCAATTATCTCATTAATCACCCCACGAGGAGCACCCTCAAGGCCAACCCCTAGGAGACAATCAACTAGTAGTTCTGGTGAATTGAACTTAATTTCTTTTGACCAAATTTCAACATTTACGCCGGCATCCTCGCATGATTTTCTGAACGAATTAGACGCATCACTTTTTTGAGAATCATGACTTGCAATTACCCGAACTTGGCCATCCATCTCAGCTAATTGTAACGCCGCCGCAAATCCATCTCCGCCATTGTTGCCTGGACCACATAATATCAGAATCTCGCCGTTGGGAACCATCGCAACAGCCTTGCGGGCCAGTGCTATTCCAGCAACAGCCATCAAAGTTGAAACTTTAGCACCGAGTGCTTCGGCGTTGGCGTCAAAGACCGCTACCTCACGCCAATCTAGCAACCAACTCACAGGTTCACCGAATTCCACTCAAACAGTTATGTGACTTGAATGCACCCACTCAAGCGAGTTCGGCATCCATGACTTCGCCATAGACATCATCCCAACCCTCAGGTACCTCACCAACCTCAACAATTTGCGGGTCATCTCCACCAGGTAGAGTCTCAATTGATGCATCAGCACCTTCTGGGACATTGCGGAATAGTGGAGCATCTCGCATTTCCCAATTGCTTCTATCAAACAATCCTGTAATCCAATGCCCTTCACCGAGATAAACAGGTCTACGAGTCAATACATAATCATTGAAACCGATGAATAAAGCGGCAACAACACCCCAAAACAAGAGGATGATTCCTGCGCCATGTGGGTTGGAAGGATTGAACGCAGAATACCACGGGTCAAACGAGGAAATTAGGTCTCCAAAGTATGACACAATGAGAACGGTGAAGAGAATAGGGAAGGCGAAATACATAATGAAATCCCAAGCTCTTGGTACCCACAAATCATTGTCACCTGTGTTGATGAAATCGTCTCTAAATCCAGACATTCCATACTTGAAAAATGATGCCAACCCACCTTCAATTTCACCATCTTCTATCATACCACGCCACTTGATATAGCCGTATTTCCAAATGCTGAAAGCGATGAATAGCCCACTGAACATTAGACCGTAACCCCAAATGTGGTCTTGGACTTCAAGGAATTCAGGGAATGCGACCCCTTCTGAATCCATCTTTATCCAGACAAAAGTGCTTGGAAGACCAAGCAAGAATATTGCTAAAGCGGTAAATCCTACTGCCTTGTTACGCTCAATTCCGTGGTCAACGAAGTTGCGCACACAAAGTTCGACTGTTGAAATCATTGAGGTAAGTGCCGCGAAAGATAGGCCGAGGAAAAATGCCGTCATCATTACCCATCTGCCACCAGCACCACCTGGTGCTTGGGCGAATACTTCTGGTAATGCCAAGAAGGTGATTGCGCTACTACCACCAGTTACTACCGCAAGTGGGTCAGGTGATGCTGCGAAAATCGCTGAAAGAACTGCCAATCCAGCAATGATTGAGATGCTGTTGTTAGCCAATCCCATTGTTGCAGCATTTAGGACGGTGTCCTCATCCTTGCGCATGTAAACCGCGTAAGTAATCGCCATCCCCATTCCTGCAGAGCAAGACCAAGCAGATTGAGAGAGACCGTTTATCCACGTCTCAGGTTCAGCCAAAAGGTCCCATTGTACACTAAACATGAATGTGGCCCCATCAAGAGAACCATCTGAAAAGTCCATCCACAAAGCCAATGCAAGAGTTGTGAAGAGCATCACGAAAAGCGAACACATCATCCAGATGTTTACTGACTCAATTGCTTTTGCACCCTTCCAAATTGCCACGATGGTAATTGCAATGACTATGAATTGAAACATTATCACTTGGCTTGGGTCTTCAAGGAAGGCATTCCAAACATCAACAGTGTCAACATTTGCTAAGCCATTGGTTGCTCCAAGAGTGAAATATTTTACACACCAACCGGCTACTACTGCGTAATAAAAACCGATAGCGGTTGAAATCCAAGCCGTCCATAACCCCATCCAAGCAAACTTTCGTCCAACAAATATTCGGAATGCACCAACTGTTCCAGTTCTAGCGCGCTTTCCAATTGCGAATTCAGCAATCACTAGCGGAATAGACCAAATGAATAAGAAAAATAGCCAAGGAATCAAGAAAGTACCGCCGCCATTCGCACCGACCATTCTTGGGAAACGCCAAATGTTTCCAGTGCCAATTGCCGCTCCAATAGCGGCAAAAATTAAGCCGACGCGACTGCCGAACTGATCACTACTTTTAGCCATGAGAAATACCTCAGTTTTGCGCCTCTTGTTTACCTAAATCAGGCTCTTTCTTGCCACTATTCACCATAATTTTCAAGCAAACACCAAGGCCACCCCAAACAGTACTAACTACTACGAAAAAGAGAAGTAAGGCCATGAAGGTGTTACCATATGGTGCGCGGTAAGCAATGCTGACCTCTTCATATGTACCTTCAGGCATTGGATAGGAAAATGGGAATGTTCCCGAACGTGTTCCAAGCATAGATTTGTAGTGTAATTTACCACTAAAATCATCTGGTACTGGTAAATTTGCCGCGATAATAGTACCTGTGCCATTATCCCTCAGCGTACAATTGGTTTGAGTTTCCTCAAAACCAGTCATCTTCCAATCCGCTTCAATCCACTCTTTGGGTCCGAAATCACTCTGTTGGCGAGTTGGCTTGACTGTTCTCCACATTACGTGAGTGTGATTTTGGTCGTTTGTGAAAGGGAAGTCGGGGGCAATACACATAGTGATTGGAACAAACCCATTTTCCGGGATGGTCAAATTTTCTGAACTAATCATCCATTGGCTTTTATCAATTTCTTGAATACCAATTTGAGCCCGCTCCCGAGGATTGTCAGCAATTTTAAGCATGTAAAATGGGATACCAAGATTACGTGCCGCTATGTGATTAATATCTTCGGGACGCTGATGGAATGCTGTACCAATTTCAATTGTGTAACAGTAGGAGTCGTGTACACCATATTGCCAATCACAATAGTCACCAGTAGTTGGATATAAATCACTACTTTGCATGTTTTCATAGGTTGTCATTTCAGCCATCTTGTTACCATGATAGATAAGTTCAGCATGGTCTGGAGTTTCACAACCAGTACAATGACCCCATGGATACAGAACCAGTTCAGAGTAGGAATGCCATGTTAGAGTGGCTTTGTAATCAGAAGCACCATCACCATCATCATCATTCATCTCAGTAAGATCTTGGATGAATCGAGTTTCTGGTTCTGAGTTTCCACCTGCCCAATCTTCATCCACCTTACCATCATTATCATCATCTTCTCCATCAACGTTATCTTCGTTAATCAAGCCATCTCCATCGTTATCACTCGTGTCAAACGGACCAGTGTAAACATCATTATTTGAAACCCCTGCCTGTTCTTCTTCCGCAGGAGTACAGGTTCCTGGGATCAAGGGGATTGTTGCGCCCAAAGGCCATCCCCACTCAAATTGATAATTTCGATTCAAATCAACCCCATCACAATCTTCATCCACTTCTTGTGTTAAATCGGGAAAAGGCTCTGGTCCATTATTTCGGAGATTCTTTCTCCAGCCACCGGATGGACATGATTCCCATGCTGGTTCAGGACAGAACTCTTCACGGTCGTAACGATTGCCATCTACATTTAACATAGGTATGAGGTAAATTTCACGAGTGTTAACTAAATCTGTAATCTGCTGTTCAGGGAAATCCTCGTCAACACCAAGATCACCTGGGCCACACATTTCACCATCACCATTTGAATCTTGAAAACTTGGGTCAAGTGAAAGGCAATCCCCATCATCATCAAGTTGGCCGTCACCATCAGAATCACCCCATGTATCTTCATCGATTAATCCGTCACCATCATTATCGATTCCAGCGGTGCCATAGTAAAATGCAATTGTTTCAAGGAAGAACATTGGGACTTCATATGACATCCATTCACGGGCATGATGGTTGCCAACAAGTTGGATATCGGGGATGTCTGCATAATTGCCACAATCGCCAACGAAGTCGTTACAGGTTCCACCGTCTAATCCTTCAAGGGCTTCACCACCTCCTGTGATTTTCATCCATGGAGAGGGATGGGAGTAGTACCACCCCTTGTATGTGTCAGCCGTAGTTTCTTCGCCACGAGCGTTGGTCCCACCATTCAA
This sequence comes from Candidatus Thalassarchaeaceae archaeon, assembly GCA_963579105.1. Classification (GTDB taxonomy): domain Archaea; phylum Thermoplasmatota; class Poseidoniia; order Poseidoniales; family Thalassarchaeaceae; genus MGIIb-Q1. The sequence goes on along the minus strand of CAUZFJ010000057.1, from coordinate 2,504 downwards.
TCCTTCATGGAATGACATGATGTTATCGTTTTGCTCGGCCAATTGCATCATACGGTCACGCATTGTAAAATAATCATGGAATTCTTTGAATTGAATTTTTTCGTTGCCACCCCAAGGATAGAAGTGGTTAGCGTAATCCTGGCTCCAAATATCCTCTGGTGCCAAGCCTTCGGGTGGGTCATCTTGAGTAGCCACACCAATGCTACCAGTCAGTGCTAACGAGTTGAGTAAAAGGAGAGTGATGAGTATTGCCTTAGCGTTGCGCATCGTTTACACCATAGGTGTCCAACCTGCTTTCACTCTTGAAACAACCGCCACTATGTGATGATGATAATAGGTGGTTCTAGCACTAATCAAAATGCAGATGTGGAAGAAATCTCCAGCGTTGACTTTTCAAATGATGGGCGACCGGCGCACATCATGGATGCTTTTATCCAACTAGTACCCGGCTGGGATAATCTTGTATTTGGCGTGCAAACGGGTGTATTTGCTGCACTATTCGGGATTTTCATCGTCGGAATGATTGCTCGCCAGTTGACAATGTACATTCTTCCACATATTCTGGCACGATGGACTAAGAATGTAGACAATATTAACGAGTTTGAACTTAGTGCCCGCTCACCGTTTGGGGCATCTGCCGCAGGATTAGTGTGGTGGAAATTAGTTCAATACTTAGCAGCGGAAGCGGCTGAAACTGGTTCCGTTATCTCGCTCCCGGCTACTTACGAATATTGGCTATCTGCCATTGGTGAAACGACCTTCATGGTGGGCGCAATGCTCGGCCTGATGTATATGGTTGAATTAATTCAGTTACTCGTCCTTTGGTGGGATGATGATGGTGTTCTTGATGGGACTGAGAAAACTCTTATTTCCGCTGTTGAAAGCATATTGCGCTTTGTCATTCTAATGTTCGGTGTCCTTGCAATTGCTAGTGCCTTCGATTTCAATTTAACCACAATTGTAGCCGGACTTGGTGTCGGTGGATTAGCCGTTGCATTTGCCGCGAAAGACACTATTGGTAACCTGTTTGGAGCGGTCACCCTTCTTCTTGACCGACCATTCAAAATGGGTGAGTGGATCAAAGTTGGAAACCTTGAAGGAGAGGTAATTGAGGTGGGAATCCGGACCACACTCATCCGTACTAGCGCTGATACAATAGTAACCCTACCAAACGCGTCCCTAGTAAACAAGAACATTGAGAACTTCGGCAAGCGAAGGTGGCGTAGATACCAACCCACTCTGTACCTTGACCTAGCAAGTGACTCAAAGGCTGTAGAATCATTCTGCCGCGGAATTGAAGACCTCATCCGCAAGAATCTAAAAACCCAGAAAGAAGATGATTCCTACGCACACGTATCAGCGATTTCTAAGGATTCAATCGAAATTGGCATCAATCTGTACTGGGATGTCAGCGGTGGACTTGAAGAAAAACAAGAGAGAGAGAAAATCTTGCTTGATATCATCGGCTTAGCTGAAGGGCTAGATCTAACTTTCTTTGAACCACGAATCCGTCGCACCGGAGAGTGAAATATTGCCAACAATGGTCTTGCTCCGTCACGGGCAATCGGTTTGGAACGCGGCTAACAAATTCACCGGTTGGACTGATGTTGACCTATCTGAAATAGGAGAGGAAGAAGCCAAGAGTGCTGGCAAAGAACTTGCTGAAATCGCCTTTGATATAGTCTATACCAGCGACCTCAAGCGGGCTCAGCGAACCGCTATAATTGCAATGAGTCACAACACAGCATCAGGCGAAATTCCCACAATTAACGACTGGCGCCTCAACGAGCGCAACTACGGAGATTTGCAGGGACTTGAAAAGGACGAAACTCGCGCCAAGTTTGGTGCAGAACAGGTGCAAATCTGGAGAAGGTCGTACGATATCCCGCCCCCAGGTGGAGAGAGTCTCAAGACCTGTGCTGAGCGAACTATCCCATGCCTTGAAGAGTTGATTATCCCTGATTTGGAAGCGGGGAAGACGATTTTAATCGCCGCTCACGGAAACTCTCTACGCTCAATTGTCATGCACATCGAAGGCCTATCAAAAGAGGAAGTACTCTCTTTAGAAATAGCGACTGGTGTTCCTCGTGCATACGAATATGACAACGGAAATTTTACCCGTATCTGACTATTATAGGTACACTTGAGTCCCATCAGCAATACGGAACTCAAAATTAAATTCATTTGGATGAGTAAACTCATAGGTTTCCCGTATTGCTTTGAACAAATTACTTCGTGTTGCCTCCTTTAGAGAATTAATAGAAAAACCAATGATAATGAAATGGCGTGTTATCCTTCCACATGAGCGAAGATGCCTACGAATTAAGGCACCCAAAGAAGCTGATATTAAATCAACATGAATTGCACAAACCTCATGACATGTACCACCAGGAACTCCGGGATAGCAATTCATTCCACCACCATTTATTCCAGCGTCTTCAAAAAAGCCAGATGCCATTTCTGGGTCATCCAACATATCAGGATGAGGTGCCCATGCATCCACT
>CAUZFJ010000056.1:0-7020 GCA_963579105.1 Candidatus Thalassarchaeaceae archaeon | reverse complement strand
TGCCATCGAAAGCGTACCAACATCGTTAGTGAATTGGGCGTTATCCGGGTGCTCATCTTGGATAGTATATCCTGGTCCGCCAGTGCCACATCTTGGGGAATTGGGGTCTTTGGAGATTGAACATCCGCCTTGTATCATGAAGCCTTTGATAACTCGATGAAAGTGCAATCCATTGTAGTAGCCATCATCTACTAATTTCAGGAAGTTTGCTGCTGTAATCGGCATCTTTTCTGAGAACACCTCAAGTGTCACATTTCCTTCACTGGTCGTCATCAATACGTTGGTCATGGACTAGGCCGGGGGCCTAGAGATTTTGAGGCTAATGGTTGGGGGGTAGAGGAAAAACTCATTCAGTTTCAAATTTCACACTTTGATTTATTTGGTCTTTTAGTCCCAGTCGGTCAAATTCAGCGTTTCTCCGTTCAATAATTTTACCATCAACAATATACCACACATCAATTACTTCAGTAGAAATAAATTCTCCGGATGCCTCAACACCAGAAACATGACCAGTGTGGGTGCCTTCCGAAATAATTCTGGAAACAACATATTCTCCGGCATCAAGTAATTCAATAATTTTACAGTTTATATCAGGAGAAGCGATGTGAACGGCCTCAAAGTATTGTTTGTATCCGAGTCTGTCAATAATCCCGTGCAGGCCACCTTCTGCACGGAAGGAAGGAGAAAATAACTCATCAATAAGATTTGAATTGTTTTTATTCCAACCTTCTTCAAACCAGCGCCGCACAATTGTGACACTCTCTGACTCCGCCATCAATGACCCCCCACCTTCGGAAAAGGTTCTGAGTATTATTCACTTTCTCCATAAAATGGACTGTAGGTTAATTAGCAAATACTAAATTGAAATTATTGTAATATGTAATTTAGTGGCAATTTAGGATATAATTTAGGCTTCTATGTCTGCGAGTGTTGTCAGTGGATACAGAGGCACCCCTGCCGCCTCAAACGCTTCCATCCCACCTTCTTGACGGTCAAGGATTGTGATACAAGCGACAACGTCACATCCCATTTCAATAAGTCGATTAACTGCTTTTAATGCAGACCCACCAGTTGTGGTTACGTCTTCTAAAATGACACATCGGTCACCTGCTAAAAGTGTAGAACCCTCAATACCAGGGGGATTACCAGTCTTTCGCCCGCCTCTTCCTTTTGGCTCTTTTCGCATTAAAAATCCTCTGAGATTACTTCCAACACCAGCCTTGGCGATGGCTATGCCTGCTAGTGGCACAGCTCCAAGTTCTAGCCCGCCAACGGTGTCAATGTCACCAAGTTCATCCAGTTTAGCATGGATTAATACTCCAAGATAGTGTGCGCATTGTGGATCCATCATGACAGGTTTCATATCAAAAAAGTGGCGACTGGTCCGCCCACTCGCTAGAGTAAATTCCTCGTGGTCTGAATGGAGCCACGCAAGTTCTCTTATTTTTTCTATTAGTGATTCCTTCGCGTTAGTTGTGCTCGTTGATTCCACCATGCTCGTCGCCAAAACGTTGTCATCATGGTAGGGCCATCAACGTTACGAGTTCCTTGTTTGTACTATTTCTCTAATATTGTACAGTGCGAATGACTTTTAGCGCCCGCTTTCTAAACTGCTTTGTTGGGAAGCGGGAAGGCGATTGGGCAATGCTACATCCGTGGAATGAAGAGCACTTATCCAAGGAGATGGATGATTATCAAGAATGGCTTGATGAGGCCTGTGAGTTGGAATACCAAATCGCAGCAAAGGCCAGAAGTCTTGGCAAAGATTTCACTGAGGTTGTTGAAATTCCCAGGGCTTCAGACCTAGCAGATAGAACTGAAAAATTACTTGATGAATATCTTGATGGACTAAAGATAGTAGACGAGTTAAGAAAATTGTTGCTTGAATTAGATAGAGAATCCACAGCCATCGAAATGAGTAAATCAGTTGCTAAGAGGATGCATGCACGCACTGGGGATTTAGAAAAAGCAATTGAGGTTGGATTGCGAGTTGGCCTCGCAATCTTAACAGAATCAGTATTGGTAGCACCACTTGAAGGTATTAGCAATGTGAGATTACTCAACAATGCAGATGGTTCACAATTTGTTTCAGTTGATTTTTGCGGCCCGATTCGGGCCGCTGGTGGTACAGCGCAAGCCCTTGCAGTCCTCATCACAGATGTAGTGAGAAGGGAGTTAGGTGTTGGCCCATACATTGCTCGTCATGAAGAGATTGAAAGGGTAAAAGAAGAATTTGGACTATACCGTGGAAACTTACAGTACCGACCCCCGCCAGAAGAGATTGAAACAATTGTCAAAGCTTGTCCAGTAATGGTGAATGGTGAATCTACCGAAGCACAAGAGTGTGCAGGGTATGGAAATATCGAGAATGTGGATGGTTCACGAGTTCGTGGAGGAGTTCTGCTTGTGATAGGGGAAGGGTTGTGCCTCAAAGCACCAAAAATACAGAAACACATCAAAAACTTAGAGGTTGAAGGGTGGGAATTCATCAGCCATTTTGTCAATAAGGGTAAGTCAGATGAAGAAGGGCAAAGTGATGGATTTCAGAAACGCTCAATCACCCCCATCACTCGATTCATGGAGGATATCATTGCTGGCCGACCAGTATTTGGGGAACCTCTCGCAGCAGGAGGTTTCCGCCTAAGATATGGAAGAACTAGAGCGACAGGATTGGCGGCCGGTGCTTTGTCACCAGTTACTATGCATGCGATGGGTGAATTCATTGCAGTTGGTACTCAATTGAAGATAGAAAGACCAGGGAAAGCGTGTGCAGTAACCCCCTCAGATTCTTTACAAGGTCCAACTGTTATTCTCAATGATGGCCGCTTTGGCAGAGTGGATATATTATCAAAGTGGGATGAAATTGATGACGACGTCAGTTCAATCTGGGATAATGGCGAAATTATGCTAGGATTCGGCGAGTTCCTTGAGAATAACAAGAATCTCATTCCATCTGCATATAATCGTGATTGGTGGGCTGCTGAACTTATTGAGGCATTGGATGATGAGAAGTCGTTGTCAAATTTTGTCAAGGCTCTTGACATTGACAGATCACAACTTCCAGATGGTATTCCCGGAATGATTTCTAATGATGATATTGAAAATTTTCATTTGAAGAAATCCTGGGTTAAGCATTTGCAAATTATGCCACTTGATTGGGATTCAGCACTCAGGATTAGCCATCAATTCAACTGCGCTATCCCACCACCATGGAATCTTAATTGGTTGGATTTGCCAATAGAGTGGCTTAAAGTATTACATTCAATTATTCAGGAAGGTGAGATATTTCCTGCTGAAGAATCACCTCAGGATTCATGGACCAATGATTCAACATCAATTAATTGGATGAGGTTGAAAGGCGGTGCAAAAAACTGGCAACAAGAAACTGAAGATAGCTCAACTCCTAATGGCCCCCCAGGCAATAGGATAGACCTCCCCTCTCCTCTCAAAGCATCTTATCGATGCGGTGATTTACATCTTCAACACGGTATGCTCAAGACCTCCCTCATGTTACTAGGATTACCTCATCATCATGATGGTGATGATATTATTGTCACTTCTAGTTGGGAAGGATTGTTAGATGGTCTGGGCTTGGAAATAAAAAATGCTAACATCACGAAGAGAGTGGAAATGTTGCCTCATTTTGAGGACCGTTTCCAGCGGATTGAAGGTGCCTTAAATATTCTTAAAACAGAATCTGAGCGCTGCAAAATTCTTGAAGCAAAAAGAGGAAAAGTAAGAGTCCAAGCTGAAACTGCTGCTCGCCAAAGAGGAGAAGGAATCGCCGCCACCGATAAAGCAGGAGATGAAGCGGCAGCGAAGGTCCTTGACGAAGGAACTGCTAATCCAGATAGGCTCATTGCTGCTCAAAAGTTGCTCGATGACCATGCAGTTGATGGGATACTAAACATCATTAGAGAATGTGGTGAAGCTAGGTGGGAGCACAATGCACCAGTTCGCATTGGGGCTAGAATGGCTCGACCCGAAAAGGCTGCTTGCAGAATGAAAACCTTAGTCCATTCATTATTTCCAGTCGGTGTACAAGGTGGCCCTCAGCGTCTACTCACAGTAGCCTCAAGCAGAGGGAACCTACGTATCTCAATGGGGCCGCGTGAATGTACCAAATGTGGCCGTGCCTCACCATTTACCAGATGTCACCACCGCCTTGTTGAAGATGATCCAACATCATCTTGTAACGGTAGAACCTTGACAATAAAATCATCAAATTCAAATAGCCGACGTCAAGGAGAATTTCAAACCATTCCGCTTACAAAGATTCTTGAATCCAAGATTGAAGAACTAGGTATTGACAAAATTCCCAAGATGAAATGTGTGAAGGTTTTAATTTCTAAAACTCAAACCCCAGAACCTCTTGAGAAGGGTATTTTACGAGCCCGCCACAATTTACCGGTGTTTCGTGATGGCACCGTGCGTTTCGACATGTCTGACATTCCAGTTACTCATTTCCGGCCCTGTGAAATAGGAACCTCATGGCAACGTTTGGTGCAACTAGGCTATGGTTCAGATGTGGATGGTAAGCCATTAGAATCAGACACTCAGGTTGTTGAGTTGTTCCCTCAAGATTTCATTCCTAGCACAAAAGGAATCGATCATTTATTGAATACCTGTAATTTCATTGATGAATTATTAATCAGATTTTACAAAATGGAGCCGCATTATAATATTGAAGATGCTGAAGGACTTGTAGGTCAGTTGGGTATTGCTTTAGCACCGCATACATCAGGTGGTGTGCTATGTAGAATCATTGGATTTACTGATGCCTCGGGTGGATATGCGCACACACTTTTCCATGCTGCAAAGCGTAGGAACTGCGACGGTGACGAGGATTGCATCATGTTGTTACTAGATGGATTACTAAATTTCTCTAAGGAAATATTACCTGCTAATAGAGGAGGGAGAATGGATGCTCCTCTTGTTCTTACGACGCGGTTGAATCCAGCTGAGTTGGACAAAGAAGCCTTGAATGTTGATTCAGCGTGGTTCTATCCTCGCGAGTTCTATGAAGCAACTACTAAGATGCCCGACCCAAAAGAGGTTAGTGAAATCATGGATTTTGTAGAAAAGAGACTAGGAACCGTTGGCGCATTGAGAGGATATGGGTATACTCATGACCTAACATCGTTAGACGCCGGCCCATCTAACTCTGCATACAAGATTCTTGAGACTATGGTCGATAAATTGAACGCCCAAATTTCGCTGGCCCAAAGGTTACGCGCCGTTAATGTTGAGAAGGTGGCATCATCGGTTGTTGAATCTCACTTTTTCCCTGATTTGAGGGGTAATTTATTGGCGTTCACTCGCCAAAAATTCAGGTGTGGGCGCTGTGGAGAAAAATTCCGCCGAGCCCCATTATCCGGAAAATGCATAAAGCCGGTAAAAGCGAATACAGGTACGGCACGAATTACCCAAGAAGGTCCAATGCAGTGTGGTGGCAACCTCATTATGACGGTTTCAGAAGGGGCTATAAGGAAATATGTCAAAGTGGCAAATCATGTAATGGAAACTTTTGGAACATCTAACTACACTCAACAAAAATACGCTGTATTAGCAGACTCACTCGATAGTTTATTCAAGAACGACCGAGTAAAAGTGTACACATTAGACGACTTCTTATGACGAGACATCCCTAATGCGGTGAATATATCATTAATTGCGAATCAATCCGGGATTATGTTTATTTGCCGAATAGGTTGTTAGTTGATATGGCCAAGACTCAAGGTGGTACATTTACTGTCCACCGTGTTCAACTTTGTTTTGGCCTGGATTGTGTTGGTCATCACAGTCCTCATTCAAACCGGGACTCTGCCGCCTTGTACTGATATTCGTCTCTTCTTCAGTCTGGGCGGCGGATGCGCCCACCTGCAAAGAAGCCAACAATTGGTAGTAAGAGTGAAGTGATTAAGACCAAACCAATGTCGCCTTCCGAAACCTCAAAAGAGTCAAAGAATTGGTTGATAAAATCGAGTCCAATAGTGAATAGCATCAAGGCGATAACACGTGGCACTGCAACTGAAAGCCCAGTGAATAAACCGGACCAGCGTCCACCGTAATACGCTGCAAGGAAAACCCAAATGAGTGAAAGTAGAAGGAAGAGATTGACAGGAACACTGGGGAACCAAGAACTAATCATTGGTGTTGAGAGCACTCCTAGAGGAAACGCGGTAACAATCAAGATAAATCGATAAAACATCCCTATTCCATACACTTGACGCATTGCTTTTCCTAATGCAACAGGGTGTTCTTGAGGCAAGGATCCGCGATACTCAAATTGGGCACCTAATTCATTGCAGAATGAGGTTTTATTTGAACCAGAAACAAATCTCATTCCCTTTCGAACTCGTTTCAAATAATTGTCTATTTCACTCATTATTATCATCTCCAAATAATGTATTCATTCCTTCAACAAGTGGGAGCCAAGCATTTTTCAATTCTTTCAATCTTTCTTTTCCCTCAATGGTTAGAGAGTAATATTTACGCGCTTTCCTTCCTTCAACCTCTTTGCGCATATCTGGTTGAAGGTAGCCCTTTTTCTCAAGTCTACCAAGCGCAGGATAGAGTGCGCCTTCGGTGATGGTGAACCCACCAGCGGTAGCTTCCTCAAGGCCATCAATGATTGCTCCACCGAAGTCCGCTTCTTTATTGAGATAAGCAAGAAGGGCCAACTCAAATGCCCCTCTTCGTAGTTCGGTAACAGCATCTGTTTTGCGAGCCATGAACCCATCTCCGAATCTTGCTACTTCGGTCTTCTGTCATAGCCTTGCCTCGCCTCATCTCACTTTATATTGGGAGGTTGATGAGGAAATGGTGTTGTGTCAAGTATTTCTTCTGGTATATTTGCTTGCATCTGAGCCCCTTGGGTAGTTGTTTCATATCCAACTTGCGTTGCAGGTGCATTCAGTTGGTCCATCATTCGAAGCACTTTCTTGTGCTTACGCTTGCGAACAGTGATACCGATCAATCCAAGCACACCGAGTAAGCCAACAACAATAAATTGTAGCC
>CAUZFJ010000055.1:0-7025 GCA_963579105.1 Candidatus Thalassarchaeaceae archaeon | reverse complement strand
GATTGTGATGAGAATATATCAGCATCTTCAAATTCTTCATAGACATCATCGTCATCTTCATCCCAATCATCGCCACCACGGATGAGCCTAATTGCGAATAATGAAATGAGGGCTAGAACCAACAAAGCGCCAGCACCGATGCCAATCATTGTCAAGGGTAGTGTCGAAGATTCGGTAGAACCATACCAATCGTCGTACCATTCACATGACTGATATTCATCAGGAACGGTCATTCCTGGACTTACTGATGGATTGTAAAATTCCTCCCATTTTGAACAGTTATCTACAGCATTACCATCAACATCGGTTGCTGCTGGGCAACCAACTCCTTGAACGCCATCTTTTACTCCTACTGAAAGTGGGCATTCATCGCCTTCAAAGCCAGTAATATTGTCTCCAAATCCATCGCCATCATTGTCCTTCCATTGAGTTATGTCATTGATGAAAGCGTCAGCCCCTTCATTGACACCCCATCCTGCAGCGGGGTCGGACCTACCGTCCCCGTCTGTATCTAGACAACCCCACCGGTCACCATTTGGAGAGCCCGTTGAATTACCAGCAACATTTGTGCAGCTGTCACCTTGGAAACCACTTAATTCGTTACCAAAGCCGTCCATGTCTAAGTCCCACCACTGGGTTGGCTCAAGTGGGAAAACATCTTCATCATCGAAGAAACCATCACCATCAGTATCAATATCATTTCGTGGACAACCGACTTCATCCACTTCAGCGCCACTAGGTGTTCCCGCACAGTCATCTAAGGCGTTTGAAACACCATCATCATCCTCATCCAGTTGATATGGAGCGCATCCAGTTACATTATTGAAATCCTCATCAATTTGGAGAGAGTCTGTATTTGGACATTCATCCGCAATGTCAGGGACGCCATCTACATCAGTATCTAGAGTCAATTGGTCTTGACTACAACCATTTTCATCAACCTCTGCAAGTGCAGTAGTATTGGCACAACGGTCTAGATAATTTGAGACCCCATCACCATCGTCATCCTTTTGATTTTCAGAGCAACCCTTCCACTGACCGAAGTTATCAACAACTTCACCCATCGTTGTGTTCCCACAAATATCGTCATCATCAATGATACCATCACCATCAGTATCCTCTGCTGGAAGCGGACATCCTCGACCCCCATCCCCATTTGGGTAGCCAAATTGTTCGGGACAGAAATCTCCATTTGTACGATTTGTGAAATCTCCAAAACCATCACCATCGCTGTCTCTCCACTGTTCCGCGTTTGAACTATTTGAGTCAGCGATTCCATTCGGGTGTGCGCTTTGTGAAATATCGGGATTAGAGTAACCATCACCATCTTCATCTTGACATCCAAATCTATCAACACTTGAGTTACCCCAATCCACAGGACAAGCGTCGGGAGTGGTACCTGTTGGATTATCTCCAAAACCATCCATATCTGAGTCATTCCATTGGCTCGGATCCTCGTTAAAAGCATCTTGTAGCCAGGCGTTTGGTGTGGTATTATCTCCATAACCATCACCATCTTTGTCATGCCATTGCTGAGAACAGTTTGCAATACTACCACATGGTTCACCAGAATTACCATTTCCACCAGGCCAATTATCAGCACAACCGTTTCGGCCATCGGAATCCATTGCATTACATTGACTTCGATTGTATAGCCAAGTACTTTCTTGGGCATTTTGGGATATGTGAGGGTCGGACCAACCATCACCATCCGTGTCTAAACATCCTCCACGGTCGTTCTCTGAAAATCCTTGTAATCCGGGACATTGATCACCTGACCAATCAATATTGAACCAGTCAGGGTCGCCATCACCATCTACATCATGTCCGTTGGTTATACGAAGGGTTTCGTTGGCGAATTGGAAGTTATGATTATCACCCCAGCCATCATTATCCAAATCCTCCCATTGGTTACCATTTAGTGGATAAATATCGCTTGAAGAACCGCCACAACAATCAGGCCCATGGTTATCATAATGGCCATCTCCATCTGTGTCTCTTTGTTGATACCAATTCACTGGGTTTTGGTCATTATCAATACTCCAACCATCACCGTCTGAGTCTTCGCATCCTTTTCTGTCAATCCATGAATTGCCTCTTCCGATTTGGCAATTATCAACTGCATCTGCCCATCCATCTAGGTCTTGGTCACTGCATCCAAAGTATCCCCACCTACTTCCTCTGTCAAGTAAACCAGTACCACTGTTAATGCATTTATCTGGTGTAGGTCCGCCTGGGTTATCGCCGTAGCCATCAGCATCAGCATCGTTCCATTGGCCACCAACAAAAGGAACTTCATCCCAAGGGTCAGGGACAAAATCTCGGTCCCAGTCACTGTAAATGCGGTAACTTGTCAAGCGATTATTTGAGTTTAAATCATAGTGACAAGCTGCAACTCTGATGACACCATCCGCATCTGTTTCCATATCAACACCGCAAATATCACCTGCTGCTGTTGCAGTATACACCGGTTCAACAGTTGAGCCATGAATAAGTGCCAATGTCATTCTCTGTACTCCAGGTCCACCATCAAAGGCTATCCAAAGTGCCCCATCCCCTGTACTACCTGCGCTCAACAAATCGCTGGAAAAATAAGGAATTGATAAAGCAACACAATTCGCTGTACTAATGGTACATAATTTTGCATCGGACGTTTGGGTTTGTTCGGTAAACAACACCATGTTTTGATTCATAATATGTGACTTCAAATCATATGTTGGAGTCAATGATGCCGTCATCAAAGATGTGACGTTGCTGCCATTTACTGACAACACTTCTGCAGTACCGGAATCATTTACAAGAGCAATCTGCAAGGTACCATCACTTAGGCAAGCAACATCATTGTCACTTTGGTATGCCCAAATTGCGAAGGTTGTAACACTTCCATTCGCATCTATGTAACTTAGGATTGTTTGGTTCGTGGTTACAACTGAACTGACTAATACGCCTGTCCCATTATCAAGTTGACAACCAGAACTAGCCCCATATTCTTCAGAACCATTTGAATTTGAGCCACTAATGGCCCACTCTTCACCAACACCTGCTGATAGATGAGTTAACGCAAATGCATTCGAAATCCCAGCACCAAGGGAACTGTTGGCTACAACAGTTGAAGTCAAAAAGCCAGAATCTGTTTCCGCCCTTAATTCAACATCCGATACGGTGGCATTTTGGTAAGATGTTGTGAAGATTAAACTCTGCTCATTATCAATAACCAAATCAAGGTCAAGCCGACTGTGTGTAGCAAGAGGATGCGAACTTGTCAGTATTGTATGAGCAGACTGCTCGGTGAAAGTATTGCTATCATCGAGTACAATCGCCTTTCCAGACCTAGTTACAACCATCGATGCAATCGAGGAATAGGAGATTCCTTGCCATTCTTCAGCAGAATTTGTAATCGCATTTGGCCGTTCTAGATGGCGTGATTGATTTAGTAAACCTGATTTCACAAACAGGTGGAACCTACCGGAATCATCCAGAACAAGGTCAACATTATCAACCGGAATCTGAATATCAGAATATTCATTATTTCGCTTCTCAATTTGAATTACCGCCCCTGCGGAGTTACCATCCATGTCCTTGTCTAGAGATGTGACGATAATCTCAAATTGACCATCATTATCTACATCACCTCCACCTAATACTGTCCTGCCAAGGTGTTGCCCACTCACACCCTCCATGAGGATTGAGTTAACCCCCCTGCGCAGAAGTTGAGTATTATCGGCGAAGAAATACTCAACTTTCCCAGCACCAATGCTGTTAATTCCTATTGAAGAAATTGCGATTTCAGAAAGACCATCGTCGTTGATGTCACCTATTGTTGACATTGCACTGCCAAAGGCTTGGCTGGATTCTGTACCAATCAATTCTTGGGCTGGATTGTTAGGTAGTCCATTTGCTGAGCCACGTAGAACTGTAACTTTGCCTAAAGCCAAGTTGTCGTACAGAGGTTCGCTATATGCAAAATCGTCATAACCATCTTGATTGACATCACCGATTCCAAGAACTGCATAGCCTAGCAGTGTGTTGGTTGTTGTCGTTGTCCAGTAATTATCTATTGACATCGAACCTGCTTGAGATCCTGTGTAGACCTCAACCCTGCCATTGCCTGTAAGTTCTGAAAACGAGCCGGCAGCGCCTAGTGCAATATCATCAAAACCATCACCGTTTATGTCACCTATTCCAGCCATAGACCAGCCTTGAATTACATTATGCCAATATCCACGAGTATGCCAATCGTGGTCTGTGCCAGGCCCAGTTGCTGAACCTAAATACAGGTAGACTTTGCCTTCACCACCTGAGTTTGTGTAGCCAGTCGCAGCAACTAGAATATCGGCGTAACTATCGTTATTGACGTCGCCAGCAGATGAAACTGTGCCCCCGAATTTATCATCGCGACCTTCACCTGTATCTGACCAATTTGCAGCCGAATATGTGCGATTACCGCCATAGAAAATGTAAGACACCCCAGTTGCAAATCCCAAACTGTCGGTTGCACCTGTAGCCCCAATAAGTAAGTCAGAACAGCCATCACCATTGACATCCCCGGCATTTGCTATTGACGCACCAAATCTATCTCCGCCAACACTTCCAGTCAAATTATAATCAGGCAGAGATGAAATCCCCATTCCTGAGCCCCAAAAGATGTCAACTGCACCAATTTCGGTATTTGCAGCCGGCCGGCTAACAATCAAATCATCAATACCATCACAATCAAGGTCAAGGTCATTGATGGCTTGAGTTGCATACTCATCACTAACGGCACCAGTCGTCAAAGTTTCAATTGATGGTGAAAGTCGCCCGTTCTCTTGACCAATCAAGTCACGTACGATGGTTAACTCTGAAGAATTTGAGGAACCGTAAACATATTGGATATTTCCAGTTGATGAGTCCTTGGCAAAGGACATGGCCGGCCCAAGACCTTGGCCTGCAGTTAAAGTTGTGAGCGTCCAATTACCATCTGTACCTAAAATCCCATGAATCATTTGTGTGGTGTCTAAATTTTGATAGAAGATATTCAGGGAATCATCTGGGTCAAAATATGCATCGTATTGGGCACCAACCCTGGTCCCCACTAACAAATCTTGATGGGTCCACCAAGTAGTGTAGGAAGAGAAATGAAGACCATTGTTAGAATCTAACCAAAGCACATTATCCCCGTCATCCGAGTCGAGTAATAGGGTGATTTCTGAGACATTAGTCTCATTTTCAATCGTTCTCTTGTTCCACAGCCCACTCGCTCGTTGATATGCAACCTTAAGAAATCCAGATTCGTTTGTGTAAGCAATATGCAATAGTTCCCTTTCATCAACAACGATTGAGCATTTCTTGCCAAGGTCTACACCCCCAGAATCAATTTGAGTTAGGCTGGTGGCACCGCCAAATTCGAGTGTTGCAATCCACAGCCCACCAGATTCCTCGTGCAAACATCCTCTTGCTCTTCCTCTGTCGTCTCGTGCAAGTTCTATCTCGTCGAAAGTGAGGGATGTATTGAGGCTGGTAGTTTGCCAGACATCCATGCCCCGAGTTGAATCAACTATCCAATCTGATGCGTTGATAATCATCGTTTGTCCAGCGAATTGTTCGCCATTACCATCCGAAAACGAAGTACTGGGCGCTATCACCTGATTTTGCTCTAGAGATGTTTCGTCACTTTGAGGTTTTGACAGTATCGGAGTCACAACTGAAAATAACAATAAAAGTATCAAGGCTGAAGAAAGCAACAACTCTCTGCTTGCTACTCGCTCGGCCCCCATGGGGCCGATGGAAACATCGTTCCTGTAAAAGGGTAGTCAATAGATGTGGTAACCTTTAGACTAGTAAAACGAATAAGTTGGTAGCCAATGGGACAATCGTGGAAGTAGATGTAACCCTGCTAATAGCGGCGGGAAATATTGGTGATGATGCCGCCCTTGCAGCCTCCTGCGAGGAGGCTTCGAGAGTGATTGCAGTTGATGGCGGAATCCGACATCTAAGACTGTTGAATATTGCTCCCGATGTCATTGTTGGTGACCTTGATTCTGCAAGCGATAGTGACCTTGATTGGGGACGGAAAAATGGATCTGAAATCGCCCACCTAAAAGACCAGGAAACGAGTGACCTCGCAAAGGCACTCAACCTGTGTAAAGAACGGCAATGGCCGAACATACAAATCACCGGAATAGAGGGTGGGAGAATGGACCACCAACTTGGTGGCCTTGCTTCTATTTCGGCTGCCTCTGCAGAGTTAAATATCAAAGCTGAGTTATCCAATACAACATTAACTAGACTCAGCAGCAACCAGCATTTTCAACAAGAATTTTCAGGCACATTTTCACTCTTTAGTTTTGGTGAATCTGTCGTCACCTTGACGGGTGCGAAATGGAATCTTGAGAATGAAATTATAAACTTCTCAACCAAAGGACTCTCCAATCAGTCCGATGGTTCCATCAGCATCAAGATTCATTCTGGTGATTCGGTAATTCTTCTCTGCAATAAAGAATGACACTTTGCAGCGCTCATTTCCAAATGGCTGACTCAGCCCATGGCAATCCAATGGCAATTCCAACCAATTCTAAAACAATGTAATTCCAAATGAAATAAATGACGAAAGTGGAAGTCAATACTGCAAGAGTCGTATTGATTATTCGTCGTCTCTCCTTTTTTGCTTGGTCAAGCGTACAGACTCCGCGACTGCGAAAATGTATGACTAATCCAACACCTACCATGGCGATAGCAATGGCGTAAATGATTGGGCGAGCAATCCCAAAATACAAATCATTCGATAATTGGTCGGCTGCTATTATTGCAGAGGAGCCTGCAAAAAGAACCCAAACCACGCTTGGAAGGCAACACATTGAGGCAGTCACGGCCCCAAGCCCAATAACTTTCCACAACGATTTTGTTTCTGAAAGAATGTCCTCTTCGGAAATTGCTTCTTCACTCATCTCACAAACACATACCAGTTTCTAGTCATTTCATCTTGTAATTTAATTGGACCTATATTGATTCGATTTAGACTTCAGAATAAGACACCCATTGTCCAG
>CAUZFJ010000054.1:0-7028 GCA_963579105.1 Candidatus Thalassarchaeaceae archaeon | reverse complement strand
CTTCGCTAAGCAGTTTGCTAAAGGAATCCAAGCCGCGACGGCGTAGAATCAAGACGATAATGAGTGGGCAACCAAGAATTACAAATGCTGGCCAAATCGTTAATTCTCCTGAAATTAACTGAGATTGGGCGAATCCCATCAAACTCACTGAGGTCAAGATACAAGCACCGATTCCCGCATAAAGTAAAGAGCGCTCTAATTGATTCCAATCATTTAACCAGTTATTCCAACTGAATTCTTCCACTTCAAAGAAGAACCAGAAGAATGCGGGAATCAGTATTGCTAGACCAATATTCCCAGCAACTGAAAAGTCGTAAAATAGAATCAAGTGGCTAATTACCACCACCATCAATGGTAAGAAAGTTAGGAATTTTCTCCTATAACGACTGGATTCCATTTCCTTTAGAATCGGAACAAAGATTCCGATGAGTAAAATCCATCCAGCAGTTTGAAAGTGGATAATTGGAGAAACGAACCAAGAATCAACATTATCAGCGAAAAGTGCTGCATCCTCATGCACTTCAACCAATACTGCCCAACAGACCCAAGGCAGCAAAGAATAGAGCATTCTATCTTCACTAGAAATATCCCACTTTCGCAATAATGCGGATAAACTAACAATGAAAGCAACTAGAAGAATTCCATAGGCGACAGTATCAACGGGGTTGTAACTTGAATCGCCATGTCCTTCACCAACAATCGGTTGCACGATGTTAAGGTCAATAATATCCCATAATGTCCACACATCAGCAAAAAGGCCCAACAGGTAGGCGATACCGGGTAAGGCCATCCCCAACCCAATTATTGTGAATGCCACCAACTCATATTTGGCAAACTCAGAATTAGGCAATGAACGAGGAAAACTAACTTTTTGAGTTGTCACTTTCTTCTTTGAATTACCTTTGACATCATCGGTTAAATCAGATTCTCTAGAAGATTCCGAACCATCATCATCAACGCTCATCGGTCCGCCGAGAAGGCTCTACCAAAAGAGGTTCACTCTTCTTCATCGTGCGTGTGGTCACAATTTTCATCGTGTACGTGCTCTTCTTCCTCTTCTTCTGCAGCCTCTCTGAATTGGTGTACATCTCTAAAGACGATGGTCTTAGCACCAACAGTGTCACGAAGTGAGCGAATGAGTTGGAACTTTGCCATACCCCATGATTGGTCATAGCCGAGGAACTCTGGGATTGTGATGGATACATCATCGCCGTCAAACTCTACCTCAAAGTCATCAGACCCTGTTGACATCTTTAGTAGAGTCATTACCATCTCATCCTTTTCTTCAACTACTTTGGTGATTCGGTAATTGTAACGGAGTGATTTACCTGCTAACTCATGATTGAAATCAATTCGTGCCCGGCCTGCACGGAACATGATGAGGGTGCCTGTGCGGCCACCAATCTCAACTGGGCCACCAACTTGTAGATTGTCAGGGTCTCTGACTTGTCGAGCCAATTGTTGTGGCCCCAACATTTCTATTGCACCTGAGTCACGTTCACCATACGCTTTGTCCGCTGAAATCTCAATATCGTAATCAGTTTCAACCTCAGCTTCTTCAAGGCTTTCTTCAAATCCTGGAATCAAAGTTCCAGCGCCGATAGTTACACACAGCGGCTCATAATTTCGTGACTCTTCATGCACGTCATTTGACTTTGCAGACTCCTCACGGGTAGTCTCAATCAACTTTCCTGAATCAACCTCAAACAGGTCGTAATCTATGTACACAATCGTGCCTTCTTCCATGAATACCACTTCAACCCCTGATGGGGCGAGCCGCCGACCGACTCCACCTTTATGAGTGAAACGGTGAATTTATCCAATATCAGATGGGCGAAATCGGCCGACTAGGCCGCTGAAAGGAGGTAGTAGCGATACCTAAAGTTGAGAGGACAATGATTAGCCAACCTGCCCATACAAGATGACTTCCGGATAGATGATACACAGTCAAGCGAACCCTATCAAGCCCAACCTCGCCACTCTCAATATCCATAATTCCTGAGGCATTTCCTAATGCTTGTGTTTGCGACCAATCAAAAATAAATACAGTATCACCACTCAAAGATGTATACCGATCTACCTCACTACGCGGGAAACTGTTTGACCCGTCAAACCTCAACATGCCTGGGTTAACACTGCCCAAAAAATTACCCTGCCCATCGTAGATGTCAATCTTAGCGCCGAGGAATCCATCCCCCACCGAAAAGCGCTCTTCAAATTCTGCATCATCGGGCGAAAGAACTGTCCAATCATCAAAAGTTAGTTGCAAGCCTTCATGAGAAACTTGTTGCCCTCGCACCAAGACTACCTGGTGGGCGGGATCTGTTCTGTCAATCAGAGTGGTTGTGAATATGTGGCCGACCAGCAACAAGAGAATTCCCACATGGGCTGTGTGAGCAAGGGCACTACGCATTTTTGCAGGAGAATAGCCCTTTGCTGTTCGCTGATAGAGATCATATGCAAGACGAATTAATGATGGGATTGCTACGATTAGGATGGGCAATAGTAACCATGCAACTTCACCGCGATTTATAGTGTCACTAAATTGAGAAGTGCCATCACCTACAATCGGAATATCAAGGAATACACCAACAACAATTCCAATCAAGATAAAGCCTAATAGAAGAAGAGGCACCATCTTTTCTGGCACTGTATCTTTCCAAGAATAAGTTGCCAAGGCAGAAGCAATTAGCAGAATAAGCGGAGCGCCGAACATTTCATGCATCGCTAGTGATGTGCCATCTACACTAGCAATCAACAGCATCCATGTGAGGGTGAAAAATGTTCCACCAATTACAATCGGAGCGAATAGAGATAGGCGAATTTGGGTTTTCCTGATTGATAATTCCATCAGTCGTTCCTTCAAAGTCTGTTCTTCCCCATCTTCAACATCTTGAACCAGTAACGGCCAAATGAAGATTAACAGCCCGGTTCCAGCCGCATATACATCAATCAAATAAGCGTATACTGAAGTCAATATAACAACTATTCCAGCCACTGTCCAAACCATTTCTGACTCTTTATCTGAACTTGCTTTCAGCAGCATCAAAATAATGAGAAGTGTTGCAACTAATGGTTCATCAATGTATAATGATAACAGAATTATTGCGGCCATTGAAACCGCCTTCTCACGGTTTGCAAACAACTTCGAACCAGCAGGATTAGGTGGCAACATGATTGCCAATAATGGAGCAGCGGCTGCAATGAGTAGTATGAATGTAGGCAATTGCTCAAGAAGGCTTGATTCTGCACCAAACATGTCAACAGAAATTAGCCAAGATAACGGCAAAAACAAAATCATCCATAAAGAAAATCTGTTAGCAAATTGCAGATTATCAGCGCCGTCAATCTTAGCTTGACGAGTAACCATCACAGCCACGGTAATTGCCAAAATTGCTACTAGTGAAATCAAGTAAGTAATGACCTCAGTCCCACTGACTCCTGAATTTTGTAAATCCATAATTCGCAATATTGCAGAATCACTTTGAGAGCCTACATCTTCTGATACGAAAGCATGGACTGAAGCCCACACACCATTGGCCCTAGTGACCATGGTCGCGTGAATAGAGAACCATCCGGGGAGGATGGCTAAAGGAAGAACAAAACCACTGTTTTTCCCGCCAGGGGTCACGCGCAAGTGAAGCAGAAGTAGAAGACCGAGCCAAGGTAAGAGTGATGCTGTTTCAACAGGGTCCCAAGCCCAATACCCTCCCCAATCGAGCACAGTGTAAGCCCAAAGCCCACCTAAGCCGACACCGATAGTACCTACTAGCAATGCTACTCTTGCCGGAGGAGTTACCATCTCACGAAGTTGAAACTCATCGACTTTTTCATCGCTGAGAACCGTGGCCAGTGCCTTCAGCATCACGACGATACAAAGTGAGTAAAACAGGAAAACAAGTGGCGGGTGAAAAACCATCAAATCGGTTTGTAAAAGTGGGTTTAACTCACCTCTCCAACTACCCTGAGCAAGTCTGAAAGGTCGCATCATAAGAGCAATAGACAAAATTGTTAGAATTGTGCCATTAACTAATCTACGAAAAAGGATTGAACTCTCTTCCCTGCCTAGACCCTGGAAAGCAAGTCCACAGATACCCAATAAGCCAGCCCAAAGCAGAGTAGGCCCTTCTCTACTAGCCCACACCGCACTAATACGGTAAGTAATTGGCATCTCACTGCCACCGTAAAGTCGAACCAGATCATAGTTTGTAGAATCGCTAATAAACAGCCAACTGAGTGCAATAAATGGTAAAACCTGGATTGTGCTAATGGCTCTGGGAATCCACAGTGATTGCTGCTTGGAGAGATTCCTCCACGGTATTGAGATTCCGGCTGCGGATGCGCCGATTGCTAACCAAAGAAGCCACTGCACGAAAAGAGCGAGGGGCTATCAACTGATGGCAATTTCGGCCACAAGGATTGGTTGATGCTTATGATTACCAGCCGTAGTATTTAGCCCGGCTATAACCAAATGCTAACATGGCAGGGATTATTTTCTTAAAGTATAGACTTGGCCTTCGTACTAGTAATCTAATGCCTACCATGGCCTTTCCTGAAATTCCCATTGAAGACATCTCTTCAGGGAAACAATTGCCCATCAAGGACATATCAGAATCACTGAGGGAATATAATGCTGTTTTACCTTTTAGAATCTTTTCATAAGGGGGGAATTCTGTTCTCCAGCGATGTGCATAAATAGCTAACTTAGCCGCTGATACATCTCCAACTGCAATCGCTTCAGCGGCTGTTTGAGCAGCAAATGCTGCTGACTTCAACGCTAGATGGGAACCACCTTCGAACAATGGTGAGGTGAAACCAGCGGCATCGCCAACCAGCATTATTCCATCAAAATGAGTTACTTCGTGAGGCCCTGAAATTGGGATGGTTCCACCAAAACCCCGTAATTTCAAACCCTCTTTGCGCCATGGTGGATTTATCATTTCTAAACCCTTAAATTCTCCATCCTCAATGAATTGGTCAAGCGCTTTTACGGCGCCTTTTTTATTCTCTGTAACCAAGCCAATATTAGCCCTTCCATCTGATTTTGGAATCATCCAGAGATAACCCTTTTCAGCATATTTAGGCCAAATATAGAAATCCAAGTAGCCATCTGACGGGACATCTAATACCTCATATTGCATTCCGGCAATCACTTCTGGTCGTGGATTCAACTTCAATAATTTTGAGCAAACACCAGCAACTCCAGAGGCATCAATTACAACCTTAGCAAAAATTGGAAATTGGTCTCCTTTGCCCTCACAAAGCCAGCCATCGAAAACCCCATCAATTTCTTGACGTTTCAATTCTGTCAACTTATGTGATAAGTGTAATTTAGCACCTTGTTCAACTGCTTCATCTGCTAACCACTGTTCAAACAGATGCTTTTCTAGAACGTATCCCGGTTCACTCAATTTTTTTGCGGTGCCATCGGGAAATAGCACCCTGATACCTTCAACACGACGCGAAATTACGGACGATGGGAGGTCAAGTTGTAAATTGTTGACTGCTAAATCAGATATACATTCTCCACAGTGAACTGGGGTGCCAATCTCATCATGATCTTCGATTAAGATAACTTTGAGACCTTCTCTTGCGCTGTGTAAAGCCGCAGCACCACCGCCTGGCCCTGCACCGATAACCAAGACGTCACAGTCTGTTGCGCCTCCCTCCATGAGTTGGGATGAGGGCAGTCACTTCATGAATAACACGGTTGATAGAATATTAACAATATATGAGAATTTGATAGAATGAGCACCCTTGATGTTTCTTAGGTGAGAGCCCCTGCGAGGGTCGTGGGATGGAGTAATCTGCACCAATTTATCGCGGCCCTTGAGGAACAAGGAGACTTGCTTCGTATTTCTAGGCCGGTTGATGTAGAATTAGAAGCCGGCTGCATTGCTGACCGCCTCGTCAAAACAGGGGGCAAGGCTGTGATTTTTGAACAACCAAGATTGCCAGGTGGGAATATTTCTACAATTCCGTTGGCAATGAATCTTTTTGGAACTCGGCAGCGAGTGAAAACTGCTCTCGGAGTAGAAGATTTAGCAACTATTGGAAAGCGACTTGTAGGACTGATGAAGCCAGATATTGCAACCATTTCGAAGAAACCATGGCAAGGAATCAGTTTGGCTCGGCAAGGATTGAGAATGGCCCCAAAACGAGTGAAAAAGGGGGCTTGCCAGGAAGTGGTAATGGAAACTCCTGACTTAACCGCTTTGCCAATTCCCAAAACTTGGCCACAGGATGGTGGGCCGTTTATTACCCTACCATTAGTAGTCACAAAAGATCCTGTTAGCGGTGAGCAGAACCTCGGTATGTACCGCTCGCAAATATATGGCCCAACTGAATGTGGACTTCACTGGCAGATGCACAAACATGGAGCGGACCATGCTGATGCTAGTGTTGGTTCGGGTAACAAAATCCCTGTTGCAATTTGCCTTGGTGGTCCACCCGAATTAATTTTCAGTGCAATAGCACCACTTCCTGACAACCTTTCTGAGTTTATGTTTGCTTCTTTCTTAGCAAATCAGAGATTAAAATTAGTTAAGGCAACCACTCAAGATTTGTGGGTTCCAGCAGAAGCGGATGTAGTGATTGAAGGATATTGCGTGCCTGGAGAAACCAAGCCTGAAGGACCATTTGGTGACCACTTCGGGTTGTATAGTTTGGAAGGAGATTACCCTGTGATGCATGTGACAGCCATCACCCATCGTGTTGATGCTATCGCTCCCATGACAATTGTCGGACTACCGCCAATGGAAGATGGGTATCTGGGTGAAGCAATTACCGATGCTTTCCTACCAATATTGAATTTCCAACACCGAGATGTCGTTGATATGTTCGTGCCACTGCAGACTGGTTTCCACAACCTAGCAATTGTCGCATCCAAACAAAGATACCCTCGTCAAGCAAGGAAAACCTGCCTTGGTTTACTTGGTGCAGGCCAATTAATGTTCACAAAAATTTCTGTAGCCGTTGACCCCAGTCATCCGGTGAAAGACCTGAATGCACTGCTTGACGTTCTTCAT
>CAUZFJ010000053.1:0-7248 GCA_963579105.1 Candidatus Thalassarchaeaceae archaeon | reverse complement strand
TGGAAGTCCGGAAAACTTGGTTGCGTATTTAGTACCAAAATCACCCTGCACAATGATTTCAGATATACCTCGTCGTCTCAATGTTAAGGGAGAAGTAAAAGGGCAATGGGGTCCACTATCAAACCACTATGGTGAAGAGGTTAGAGGGGCAACAATTGTTGTTGGAAGTACGAATGTCACTATCGAAGAGATGGGTGCAGAATCATTCGGCGAAATTCCATCAGGAAAAGAACTGGCATTGCTTGATGTTGCGCCAGGTGTGTGGCGGCGAATGACAAGACTGTATCTTGATGAGCACAGTTCCATCAAGTTAGCAAGTGAACTAGAAGATACTGAATTCACCCGACTTGGATTAATTCCTACTAAGGCTAACCTATCTGGGCAGATTGTCAGCCGGGGTGGTCATAGTGGTGTAAACGCTAGAGGCAAGCCTTGGTCAATGTCAACTTGCCACCTATGGGACGGTGAATCAGTTGTTGAAGTGGTGGCATTTGGTTCAGCCATCACTAGAACTTTTCAAAAATTACAAGTCGGTGATTTTGTTCGAATCCTAGCCGCCGAACTGGGCTGGAGAGATGGGGTGCCTCAAGTAAGAATTGACCAACGAAATACTAGACTTGAAGTCAAACAGCAATAATCGGGGAACTCTTGAAGAACCTCGGCCGCTAAGAGAGAATAATGCCGGTCTTAGACCCACCAAGTGAAGACCCTGTGGGGCGTTATTCTAGGCTTTCTCATACTCAAGCAGATATGCATCGTCGCTGTCCAAAAATGTGGTACCAGAGATACGTGCTAGGATTGCTTGGGGGTTCACCTCCGCTTTTTGCCATGGGTCACGCTGTTGAAGGTGCATTGAACAGAGTAATGCGAGATTCTCCGGTATTAGTTACCCACGACGCACCATCCGAAACTTTTGATTCGCCTCTAGAAGAGGTGGATATTTCAGGAAATGGGAATCTAGTTATCCGGCCATCAACTCAATCAAATGCAAGTTGGCCGGGATTAAGCCTTGCAACTCTTGATGTCTCTGAATGGCCAAAAGAACGCCTACAGATTACAACTTGGGCAAAAGCAAGAGCGCGAATTCACTTTGAAAGAGAATGGGCGCAGGCAAAAGCAGAATGGTTAGAAGATCCTAACCGAGTAGGTGATTGGCAGTCCTTTGAGGAAAAAAGAAAGGAAGAAGCATGTCAAATGGTATTTGCCGGAATTGAATTTCATCTCGATGAAGTAGAAGATTGTATGCAAGAAAATGGCGGACCTACATTCAAAGACTGGCGGGCTGCAAAGAATCGGCCAAAATGGCCAGCCCCAGACGGCTTTCCTTACACCCATAAAATCCCTCATCCATGTGCAGAATCATCAGGTGATATCACTTTGGTTGAAGCGTGGGAAGTAGCTAGGCCATGGTTTTGTGACCCTGATGCAGGCCTGTTCGCTCTAGCCGCAACTCATCCTGAAGGATGGTTACAAGGTGAATACGATTTAGTCTATAGATGGACAGGCAGCCCTAGAATCCATGATGTGAAAGCAAGTGTGGGCACATCTGATTTTTCCTTTGGTTATCCAGAACAATTAGCAACATATGCATACCTTTGGTGGAGCACACACGATAAACAGGAATTAGTTACTGAATTAGAAATTTGGTATCTCGGGGTTCCAGTTAGAAAAAAGATTCACCTACCTAATGAAAAATCATTGTTAAGGCTTGAAAACCGCCTCAAACCATTACACAAGAAACTCAAGATGTCTGAGATTAACCCAGAAAATGAGTACCCTGGAACCCCAGCACCAGTCAGAAATTTTGCACCTGGCGGGGTTCTAACTGACTCAGCGCCTTTGACAGGAATGGCAAGGTGTGCATCATGTGAGTACCAACTTGTTTGCAGTGAGTCGCCACACAAACAAGAATTAGCAAAGGGTGGTGACACTAAATTTTCATCAAAATCAGAAGCAAAAATCAATTGTATAGCCATTGGTAATATTGACCCATTCGTTACTGTCAAAGGTACTGTTCGGGAACCAAATATGGTAAAACAATGGCCGACGTTTGAAAAAGAATATCTTGAATTTTTCCTTGACTTGGGGCCAAGTGAATGGTTGGCCGTAGTCATCAAACAAGAAAATCCAAACATTCCATATGGATTTGAACATGGAGCAACTGTTCGAATCAAGAATGGCATCATCGCATCGGGATGGAAGAAAAATTTAGGCGCGCACAAGCGACTTGATGTTTCAGCAAGTGGGACCATCGAATTAGCTCCGACTTCGTCTCAAGAAGATGTCCCATTTGCAAAATTGATTCCAGAGGAGTACAACATTCAAGCCAGAGTATACAACTTTAATCACGGCGATGGAAAGTGGGCTGTTAAACTGATAGATGATACTGGCTCAGCATCATTTCAAGTCTGGGGTGGCGAGGAAAAATCAGGTGCAGTTCTTGAGGATTACAGCCCTGAACGGGGCGACGAAGTAGTACTGGTTGGGGCTCAGGCAAAGGACCAGTATGGCAAAATTGTGCTTCAAGCAAGAGTTACCAAAACATATGCAACAAGACTTCGCCCAAAACCATAGTTTTCACACACCTTATTGATTGGCGCCGAGAGGGAGATTTGAACTCCCGCGTCACGAGGACAGTGGATTTCGAATCCACCGCGATACCGGGCTATGCGATCTCGGCTAGGTATTCCGCCCGAACAATCTGACTGAATTAAGCGTGGTGATGAGTTCAAGTGGAGGTGGCGATTCGCCAAACCATGCGAGTGTCAATAACTCACGACGATAAGCCACATTCAATTGAGTGTGATGAAGGTGTGACCATCAGAGAAGTTCTGACCAAACTTGAGATCCTTCCTAGCACAGTATTAGCAGTACATGAGGGGACAATTGTTCCGCATGATAGCCAACTAAACAGTGATGTGTCCCTTGAACTAGTCACAGTATCTTCGGGTGGCTGATGACAAATTATTCTAACACCAAAGCGGTTAGGCGTAGAATCCTGTATCTTGGTCAGCACTCTCGAAGTCAAGTGGCATTTCAGCGATTTCATCTAAGTCGAAAAACGCCTTCAACTTCTCAGCAGTTTCTTCGGTGTTATCGAGTTCAAGGCCTAAATCTAGATTGAATGAATCCTTTAGAAACGCAACCATCCGGGCGGCTGCAACAGAATCTGCACTAGTTCCAACTGTTGCAGCGATGACACACGCTGATGGCTGGTTGAAGGTTGGAGCTAGAGAGGATACCATCCCAGTCATTCCAATAATTCCTGCAGCGGGATGTTCTTTTGAGACTTGTACACCCATATCGGTAATGGATTTGACATCCTCTTCACTAGCACAGACAACATGAACTGCTTCATTGCCAGGTTCTGAGGAGAGCCCGGCCAAAACCAACAAACGACCCACCTTTGCCTCTTTACAACATTCTAACAATGACGAAGCGACCTCATACTGTCCAGCAGGTGTCAGGGGTTGAAAATTACTTGAAAGCGTCAATATATTATTTCCATCAGGCAACTTTACAGAATGTACATCGAGAGCAGGTGGGGTCAATATTCCATTCTCATCGAGTGTCGCATGTGGGGGTAAGTCAGGATGAAGTATTCGGGCCACCAAAGTACTGTCATGTGTATTTACTAGGCTATCTGTAACCAATTTTCCAACATTGCCAACACCGGGAACAGCGTGTAGCATCCAATCATTTTTTGGGAACTTCTTTGCCCCATCGTACCACACAATTCGAGCCCGGCTCACTCCTCTTCCCCCTTAGGGCTAGGCAGTTTTTGAACCCATTTTGGGTCAGTCACATTCTCATACTCCCGTCGGCGTTTTCCTTGGGGGTCTTGAGGTGAAAATTTGAGTGGTCCAGCTGCTTGTGCAATTCCACCGCACTTCTTGCAAGTTGTGCTAAGGCTATAACTGCCACAATCTAGACATTTCTGCATTCTTGAGCGTGCCATCTCAACACCTTCCATTCAATTGTAGTGGGTACGGTTCAAAGCGATTGCCCAACGGACCTCTGCTTCAGGATCTCTCAGCAACTACAGTACCACCTGCACTTTCTACCAAAGGTATTGCTGATGATTCTGCTGCCTGCCAAGCAGTTTCTGCTGATTTGTAATCTGGCGCCTTGATTTCAATTCGGTATCTTGGGGCGCCATCATAGTGACAAGTTACTACAGTCTCTTCTTCAATATCTGTGCCTGCTTCTTCGGCTGCAGAAAGTGCTTCGCGTATCACTTCAATACCATCTTCTGAGACAACTTGAATCTCAAAGAAACCCCGAATGTTGACAAAAGGTGGTATGATGTTTTCAACTGCGAGTTCAATGAAAACCTTGCACCAGTCACCTTCGAATCCTGAATCTTTGAGAGCGGCTTCATCAATTGCACATTCTTCAAATGATGTGTACAAGTCACCAAACGATTCTACTAGTTCCTTAGACATTTCAGCAGTTTCTGATTTAGCCCAATTCACACGGTCGCCAACAATCCCTAACAGTTGGGTTGCTCGATTCTCATTTTTCCACTTCTGCATTGCCTCACGGCGGCGTTCTTCGCTGACAGATTTGAGTGATAGTTCGACGGCTTGACGGTCTTTTTTGACCTTGATGACCTTAGCAGCCACTCTCTGACCTTTGCGGACAAAACCACGTATGTTTTTGACCCAACCAGCAGCGATTTCACCAACGAAGATGAATCCCTCTTTGTTGCCATATTTTTCAATGGTGGCATATGCACCATTCTTTTTGACTTCAGAAATTACGCAGACAACGATTTCGCCTTCTTGGGGCCATTCATCGTTTTCTGCTGCCATTAGTTGTCCACACCCAGAGCTCACTCAAGAATTTCAACCACTGCAGCGCTGACAAGTTTAGCCTTGCCGCCTGCTGGCTGAGTTAGAGTAGCCCCACAGATGTTACATGATATCTTTGTGCAAGCGCGTTCAAAGATTACCTGTTCATTTCCACAATCACGGCAAGATACACGTACGAATTTTCCTGTCACTGTATTCACCTCAATCATCGGTTAGGTTGAACTTCTTTGCACGGTAGCACTTTGGAGTGTGCGCCTTACCAGTTTCTGTGCACCGGTATAGAATGTTAACTCGGCGAGTTGGCTTCTCTCGACCCTCCGGCTTAGGACGTGGGAAACCACGGTAACCAGCAGTAACTCTGCGGAATCGGCGTTGACCCCACTTCAACTCACTTGCACGGCGCTTTTTCACACGCTCAATCGTATGCACGGTGTGGCGTCCAGCAGCGGGGCTGTATCGCTTCACTTTTCGTGGACGATTGACCATTGAATGTACCACCTACGCCCTTAGGGCGACTCGCCCACTGACGACCCCTATTTGAGAGTGTCGTGTTGGGCCGCTTAATTTAGAGTGCTAGAAATGGCGTACTCAAAGTCAATCTTCAAGGTGATAACCCCTCTCGCGAGGTTGGTTAAGATGCTTGCACCAACACTCCTTTGGCAGTATTGGCTACCCGTCTTCCTACTGCCTCTTGGTATCGGACTAGTGATTGCTAAAGAATCCAGCCGGCGACTAGGCGGCAAGGTGCTGCTTATTCTACTCGCGATAGCGATTATCGCTCAACCAAGCCCATTGGATACATCAATTGAAGGCTGGTCATTACACCTTTTGATTTCACTTATTGGCCCAATAGCCGCAATGCTATTTGGCGTTTGGTTTACTTTGTTTTCTGGACCAATTCCAGTCGCACCATTGCCGAGGAGTGTTCGGCCGTTTGGGTTTATTCTGATGATATTATCAGCAGCATGGTTCGCATGGATGTTGTTTGAAGCCAGACCATCGATTGACGGCGTTGCAAACCCCTGGTGGCAACACTTCGTCACTAGTTTTCTAACAGCACTTGTTGTCGTTGCTGGCTTTGCTACCGCTTTCGCCCTTATCATGGGTGATTCAAGATTCAAAGAAGCATCAGTTATGGCTTCGATTTCAATCGCTTCTTTTATCCTCCTAATCTATCTCTTAGCAGAAGGAACAACATCAGACGACCCAGTATTTTGGAGAAGCGCGTCTTGGGGTGCACTAGGTGATCTTGGAGGAATGTTGTTTGGAAGTGGACTAGCCCTAATGGTCTTCATCACTTTTGTTTGGCTAGGGGAAAAAAGGATGGGTGTGCCGGGCCCAGTTGAACCTTTAAATGAACAAGAGACCGCCATTGTTAGTGAAATAATTTCCACCAATACGGGGGTTGAGGAATGAATAGTGACGGTGATGTTGTCCGTGACTGGCGTTCCCTCACGCTAGTAGTTTTGACTCTCACTGTATTGATTTTCATCGCTAATATTCATTTAGAAGTTCGCGGCGAAGTTTCAGATGTAGATATTTTTTCAAGATTCACACACTCTGCACTCATTAGTTTCATCTTCGTAAATAGCGCGCTATTTTTGATGACTCTAGCGTTATCACATAAACATGCAAAATTGATTGAACAAGCACTTGGCACACTCCTAGCCGCGGTTGTTGGTGCATTGTTGTTCGGCTTACTAGTTGAATCAGGAATTACGGTTACCGGTGTAGCAACTGATGTATGGTCGCAATTTGCCCTAGGTGCTATTCGTATGATGACCGCTGATTTTGCAATTCTCCTTGCACTAGGCACTAGTTTTGGTATTCTTCTGACCCTCGTAACGGGTAGAGAAACACCATCTGACCCTCTACTTGAGTTAGAAACCACCTCTTTTGAGAAAGAAGAGGAATGAGCAAGCCTCATAATGGGTGTGTCGGTCGGGCGGCCTGCAAATAGCAGGTGGTGAGTGATATGAGTAAGGGTACACCAAGTATGGGTAAGCGCCAGAAGAGTACTCACATTCTTTGTCGCCGCTGCGGCAAGCACTCTTATCACAAGCAGAAGGGCGTCTGCGCTTCATGCGGATATGGTGCAACTGCAAAGCGTCGAGGATTCGGCTGGGCTAAGAAAAACCGCAGACCAAACAACTGAGCATTTTTATTGTCAAGGGATTGACATTTAGTGAGTTGAAAATTCCACCTTTTGTGGGGGCATTACCAAATACCTACGGCGATGGGGCATCAAATAGGTAACCGAGATGTGTGGCATCATCGGCATCGCGGGGCAACCCGGCTCACATGTCAGTAAGATGCTGTACGACGGTCTTCTTGTTTTGCAACATCGTGGCCAAGATGCGGCCGGAATTGTCACCTGTGACGATGACCATCTTCACCTTAGAAAATCCAACGGCTTGGTTCGAGATGTTTTCCG
>CAUZFJ010000052.1:0-7256 GCA_963579105.1 Candidatus Thalassarchaeaceae archaeon | reverse complement strand
TTTCCTTGGTGAAAAACAAAGCCTTGAGTGAAGGCCTCAGCATCATGCGCTTCGGTGTTTAGAATCTCAATTTCATATTGAGTTATAATTGGCGAATTTGTGGCCTCAGATGAGGATAAAAACGAAGATAATGTGGCCACAATTATCACCGAAAAAATGGCCCAATTTAGTCCAAAACGATTGGCCATAACAAAACTACCTCCTCTTGTCCGTATGAACCATGCTCCATGCGCTATTAAATAGGTCCATAGACAAGCGTCTGAATAGTAGCGTAGCCTCGCTCATGGTGGTCTTGTAATGCAATTTCGAACATCTCTATTTTTGACGATTCTGATGATAGCAGCAACTTTGGGTCCAGCAATGGCCCCAACAGCGGCTGCAGAGGCTGAAAACAACTACGAAGTTGGCGAAATTATTGGTGATATCGAAGATTTCGACATATCAATTCATGGTAAACCATACATTATGGTTGAAGGTAACCAAAGCCTCTATTCTGCAACTCGTTTGCATAAAATGGCATGGTCAGATGCAGGTTATCCTAACTTAGTATTGCCATTTGCACAAGGAAGCAATGGAAAATCAAGCTCAAAAGCATGTGTGCCAATGTCACAAGGTCAAGTATTGACTGTACCAACAAGTGGCGGACAGATTTCAGTAACGGTTGAAAAAACCACACCCACTGCAGCCTTCTTGGTTGAATCAGGGCAAACCGTTTCAAGTTCTGTCTTGAACAATTATGCTTCAACTTGGACTAGTACTATCCATCCAACTGTTACTCAGTACTTTGGTTCAGAACCTGATGTTGACAATAATTGCCAAGTTCAAGTTATCATCTACAATATTGATGGCCCTTGGAATATTGGTGGCTACTTTGCTCCAAGCCTTGCATCACAAAGAGAAGCAGTCTACGTTGATGTCAACGATCTCAGTTGGGCAGAGACTATTCTCGCTCACGAATTTGAACATTTACTTCACAATTCCCGAGACCCATTTGAGTATGCATGGATTGACGAAGGAAGTGCTGACATGGCCGCATTCCTTTGTTTTGGCGCTACCAGCACAATTATCGGACACGCCAATGAATGGGCGCAAAACTCCTACACCTCTGTTCGATGGTGGAATCAGTCAACTGGAGACTACGGTGCTGGATTCTTGTTCATGCTCTACCTCGCATCAAAACTGGGCGGCGGTTCGGCTATCCAGAGTTTGGTTTCAGATACTGCCACCGGTGGTGCCGGTATTGTCAATCTCGCAAACAATCCGATTCCCGGCTCACCCGGTAATATAGGAAATACAATATCTTCAATTTTCGCTAATTTTACTGTAGCCACTCTGCTAGATGACTCGCAAAATCCATTCGGATTAGATAATATTGACATGTACCAAAATTGCGGCAATTCACAATTCTGTAAATTACAGATTACTGATTCAAATAGCAATTGGGGTAGTGTTTGGTCTAGTCAGGGCGACCCTTTGGAAGGATGGGGAGTTAGAGCGTACAAGTTCACAGGCGGAACTGGCTCACCACTGAATGTTATGGTACAAGCTTCGGAAATTGGATTTGCAGGGCGTCTGGTTTATCGAGAAATCGCTACTGGCACTTGGACTTCAGTACCCCTTGAATTCAATGCTGGCATGGCTACTGGATTGGTTTCAGGATTTGGTAATGTATCAGACGATGTCTACGTTCTTACATGGTATGAAAGCCTAGTAGACGATTGTGACTACGCTATGGCCAACTGCGGTTGGCCTGGCGGTGGCGGAACTCAATATCCAATAGCAACAGTTGATGTTTATGCAGCATTGATATCACAACCAGCAACAATTAGACAAGATTACATGAGACTACATGACCGCGATGGTGACTCCGTAAGTGACACATTAGAATGGAATCTTGAGATTAACTCGACTGCGTTTTGGGAAAATCTTGACATCAGAATTGAAGCATTCAACAACAATACACTTCACGACACCATTACAATTCCTGTTGGAGTTGGTGGCGGTGCTGCTTCAAACCGCTCGGTTTGGTTCACACCACCGACGGATGGTGATTGGCAATTATATGGAAGACTGTACGACCAAATTGGCGACCCAATACCCAATGGTGCAGTACTCACCCTGCCAACAACAGTTGCTAACATGGCACCTGTAGCCACAGGCAGTTTGTCATCAAACACCTCTCAAACATGGTTACCGATTCAATTTAATGGCGCGGGTTATGACATCTGGGGATTATCCGCAAATAACCAAACCTACACTCATAATTCATCTCCAACAGGCTAC
This sequence comes from Candidatus Thalassarchaeaceae archaeon, assembly GCA_963579105.1. Classification (GTDB taxonomy): domain Archaea; phylum Thermoplasmatota; class Poseidoniia; order Poseidoniales; family Thalassarchaeaceae; genus MGIIb-Q1. The sequence goes on along the minus strand of CAUZFJ010000052.1, from coordinate 4,973 downwards.
CTTTGGGAGTTCGGGGATGGCGTCCAATCTTGGCTCCGCACACCTTCGAGAGCGTACACCCAAACTGGTGATTTTAACGCCACTCTACAGGTAACCGATATTGGTGGAAAACAAAGTGCTCCGCAAAATTGGTCAATGAACATCACTGATACAATTATGCCAACGGTCAAGATTTCCGTGGCTGGACAAGAAATTCTAGGCGGTATGACACTACTCACAACCCAACGGGTATTGTTTGAAGCCTACATGACTGATGATAACGTTCCAGATGAATATCTTGACTTCCAATGGGATTGGGGCGATGGTACTAACGAAGGCGGTATTGGCTATACAGAAGCATCTCATGATTGGTCGAATGGCTCGGCCAATGGTACAAATTACACCCTGAAATTGACAGTGAGTGATGGTACATTTACAGTAAATAGAACATTAAATATTCTCATCTTGAATCGAGTACCACGGTTAATTTATGATTTACCAATTGAAGTTGACACTCTTACACCATTCCCTCTACCAACTATGTTTACCGATGATGATGGCAGCATTGTAAATTGGCAATGGATTTTCCAAGACCCCGTCAATCTTGATGGTGGCACCGTTACTAAGTTGAGTTCCTTTGACCAAACAGGTTCAACTGACGAAAATCCAACCCCCGCATGGTTAACCCCTGGGCTAAAGAATGTCACAATCATTGCCACAGATAATTCTGGGAACAGTACTGGATCAATTCTCCAAGTCACAGTCAATAACCAGCGACCAGTAGCACTGTTTAACAGACCAGATAGTGGAGACACAATTACACCTTACATGTTTGTTAGCCATTCATGGGACCCTGATGGGCAAAATGGGAATATGACTACAATCTGGACTATATCCGAAGATAATACAACCATCACAAATCAGACATCCATCGTTCATTTATTTTCTACACCAGGAACCCATGTTGTTGAATTAGTCGTAATAGATGAGTTGGGTTTGTCCTCACTTCCAAAGGCCTACATTATTGAAATTGAAAACCCATTACCTATACCACAAGTTAGCATCTACGAAGCAAGAGACCCCGCCACTGGAGGCCCAATTGATGCGCCTAGTGAAGATGATAGCCAGTTCAATTGGAGACACACATTCACTGATTCTGGTGATATTTTTGTAGCGCCAGGTATCTGGCTACGTTTCAATTCAAGCGGTAGTAGGGATGGAGATTCACAATTTGTGGGGATGGACGTGCCTATTGATGAAAGTCACCCTAACTGGAATGGCCTGATTGAGTACACGTGGGACTTTGGTGATGGCTCCCCATTAGTCAACAATCCTAATGTGTGGCATGCTTACACTACTCCAGGAGTATACACAATAACCCTCACGCTAAGAGATGGATTTGGTACAGGTGATGTTAACCAAACTACCAGAAAAGTGTATGTTGCTAGTTCTCCCGAAATATTGACCACATCTCTTTTTGATGTCGCAGTTTATACCGGTTATAACGAACTTTCAGGTGCAGCAATTGACCATGATGGCTCACTAGGTTTCAGTGCTTGGTATGATGATGATGTGTACTTTGACAGTGATGGTAATGGCATTTTGGATGATGACCACGATATCAGTGAATCAATTGTAGGCGATTTGGCATTACAGTATAGTTGGGATATTGATGACCGTTATGATGTTGATGCTGATGGTGACAACACCAACGACTGGATTGAGCAAAACAATCTTGGAGTCGTAATTGTAAATTGGTCAGAACCTGGTGAAATATACGTGGCACTCAAAGTCTGCAATGGAATTGGTGTTTGTACTGAGAAAGGCTATCCTCTCCGAATTAGAGACCCATCTGAACAAGATGATTCACTCGCTGATTTCAGCCTCGACTCATTACTTCCTAAAGCTGAAAGTAGTGGTTTGATGTTAGGCGCACTTCTCGTTGTGCTACTTCTTCTAGGGTGGTTAGTGATGCGCCAACCAACAGAGATTGAAGAAGATGCAGGAGATAGGCAAGAAGCATACGATGTATCCACTGTTGAAACAGAAGGAGGAGTCCTTGGTATGGACCACCATGCTCCGCCACCTAAACCCAAACATCTGACAAGCCGAGATCGGCGTAGCAAGGAATCGGGTTATGTGCGTCCTGTGACTTCGCGTAGGCGAAGGTGACCATCGCGATGTGTGTAAGGCGACCTGATTTAGCGAGAAAAAACCTCTCTCTGATGTTATCCTTGCTGATTATAGCCCCTATTGTAATGGCTTTGCCAAGTGTATTTTCTATTACAGGAGTGCAAGCAGCCTCAAACTGTACTTACGATTCACAACAAGCAGGAAAATGGCATCGTGAGGTCAGTAGTTTCAATCTAACTGAGGATGCAGATAATATGGTCTTTAATGAAAATGATGAAAGAGGATTTCAAGAAGAACCATTTTGGGGCGGGAGTATTGGTGACAATATTTACAACAATAGTGAATTGAAAGCACTGCGAACTGATTTCCACGCCTCATTTGAGGTGAAAAATGATACTGCATCTGGCTTACGACTCAACCTAACTTCTGGTTATCGTTACACATTCTGTGTTGTAACTCATTCTGAAAATTCTAGTAATTACCTAGAAGCTCCGATGGTGGATTTTTACCTTCTCAAAAAATTCGACTGGGATTTTTATCGAAATGATTACTCAATGCGAGTATGGGAGAATCGCGACATGCTCAACATGATACCACCAGAATGGAGAGACATATCCTCTTGGATGCCTTACAGAGATGTTCACGCTTATGAAGGTGAGAAAGCAACTGACTTTGCCGTTAGCCTAGACCATGACGAAGTTTCTGGTGGCTTCTTCGGGCTTGCAGAACAGGAAACCGAGTGGATGTACCTCATTGTAGACGGATGGGACAATATGCGAGATAGTGATACTCCCGCACCACATCGCAATTTTTCAGTGGATATCACCATTATGACTGAAGATAGACTTACACTACCAAATTTCACAGTAGCGCTAGTTTGTGGTGGTTTGTTCGTGATGCTGATTGCTGCTCCAATCATATTGCATTCTAGATATCAACGAGCAGGTGTCGGCTCTGGTAGTGAAGGGGAACAAGGTGTTGACTTGATGCCGATGTTAGAAACTGAGGCGACCAAACCACCACCTCCAATAAAATTGAATTAACCTAATTTATGATAATCATTAGATTGGAAAGGGATGTAATTATTCATCCGAATTGCCGAGCATTTCCCAAGCAATCATGAGATCACGGACATTTATCAATCCCTTATCGGTAAGTGTAAAGTCAGGCTTTTCAGTTGGAAGAGTTGAGTAAACCATCGATTGGCCTAGAAGTGGGGCATGAATCCGAGGCCAATCGCCGCCAATTCCTTGACCCATGAGCGAATATGAATTATCAGAATTACGTAATTTCCATCCAGCCTCAAAGATGCTAAGAGCATCGTCATAATGCCGAGTGTGATAGCAAAGCTTGATGATATCACCCGCATCGCTATTTGCCTCAATTTGCTCAACGATATCATCTGATGAAGGAGTTGATTCTAGGTCGTGGAAAGATGCGACGACCTTTGCCCCAGATTCTTTGGCTGCTTCTAATAGGGATGCGCGGGCTTTAGGTTCCATACCAATTTCAATGTCAATCCAAGAAACACCGCTAACAATTGCTTGTTCTAGTACACCAATTCTCACTTCTTCATCATCCGGAAAATCTCCTCCCTCTGTTTTTGATCTGCAAGTGAAAAGGACTGGTTTGTCAATACCCTTTTTTAGTTGTTTAATGGCCTCACCAATGTTAACCGCGCTAAATTCTCTAGCAACATATTCCGTTGAAGTTACGTCAACTCCATCGATGTTTTGAACAGTGACATTGACTGGTTGGACATACAATTTATCAAAGCGAACTTCAATCAGTTCGCCCCCTTCTGCAGTCGCTTGCTCTGCCTGTTTCAACACCTCTTGAACTGTGTTTCCACCAAGCACGATACACACGAGCGGAAGGACCATCGTGGCCGCCACTAAAGCCCTCTGTTTAACAATACTGTCTGGGAATTATTTTGTACCCTGACTCGCGGACCCTTTTTTTGGTAAGGAAAATGGTTAGAAAACGGCTAAATTTTAGAGGTTGTCAATCCCCATATGGGGCATATTTTGACAGTAGGGTTTATGAACCGAATAGCGGCGGCTTTAAAATACACAGGGGGTATCTAAGATACCCCCTGAGAGGCGAGAAGTGATTTCAATGGCAGGCGAATATGATGAAGGTACAATTCAGGTCCTAGAGGGGCTTGAAGCCGTTCGACAAGTTCCGGGAATGTATCTCGGAGAAACCGATAATGGCGAAGCGTTACACCGCTGTATATGGGAAGTTGTTGACAACGCAGTTGACGAGCACTTGGCTGGTTACAACGATGTTATTGATGTTGTAATCAAAGCGGATGGTTCAGTATCTGTGAAAGATTATGGAAGAGGTATCCCTGTGGGAATCCACCCCGACAAAGGAATCAGCACTGCTGAAGTCGTTATGACTAGTTTGCATGCGGGTGGTAAGTTTGACAATGAAGCATACAAAGTATCAGGTGGTTTGCACGGCGTTGGTGTTTCTGCTGTAAATGCAGTTTCTGAATGGTTGCTGATGACTATCCATCGTGATGGGAAAATTTGGCAGCAAGAATTCCATGCAGGTGTACCTCAGTACGATATCAAAGAAATAGGTGATAGCGATGGGACAGGAACCACCATCCACTTTATGCCAGACCTGCAATTCTTCTCAAATGTAACCGTATTTGAATATGATAGAATGGAGGAACGGCTCCGTGAAACCTCATTCCTAAATGCTGGATTAGAAATCAATCTAACTGATGAATTATCAGGAAAAGAAAAGGTTAGCCACAAATACGAAGGTGGCATTGCGGAATTTGTTCGCCATTTGGGTGAAAGAGCAGTTAGCATCCACCCAGAAGTCATCCGGCTTATCGGTTCTCG
>CAUZFJ010000051.1:0-7274 GCA_963579105.1 Candidatus Thalassarchaeaceae archaeon | reverse complement strand
TCTGAAATCAGCCGTTTAGCGCTGGAGTTTGACGCTGGACTGACCGAAGGGAAGGGAGCGTCAGACCATTTGAAACATCAATCAATCCCTTTTGAAGGCGGGTAAATGAAACATATTTTTCAATAGGGTAATCATTTTTCCAATTGGGAAATCATTTTTTCAATTGATTTTTGGTTCTTAATCTTCCCAACATTAGTTAGGCACACATTCAAACAGGGGAGGCAATAGGTCACCTTATGCGCAAGCGAGAGGATGAATCGGATGGATTCATCTTTTTCGAGGATGATGACGAAGACGAGTTGATAGCATCTGAGGACAAAGCCATCAAAGATGAATCTATTAAAACCAAGGATGGCCAAGGAGAATCAATTGAGTTGGAGTCATTTCAGGAAGGACAAATTATCCCTATCCAAGACATCTTACCAAAAAGAGATGATGAGTACTTATCGGCTCAATTAGTGACCGATGGTATCCACAATTTTGAATGGCCAATTAAGGGTATGGATTGTCCAGACTGTGCTATGAAAGCAAGTTCTGCTACAACAAAAAACCCTGCTGTTGAGTCTTGTAAAATAAGTCACGCTGAAGGCACGGTTCGTCTTGGAATTGATCTTGGAAAGGGTGACCTTGCAAAAGCCAATCGAATATTATCTAGTTTAGGACATGAGCCCGATGTTGACTGGTACCGACTATCTGGGGTAACTGTTGACTCGGTGATGAAAAGGCAAAATTGTGACCGAACTTCACTAAAGCGCCTTCTTCAATCTGCACCCGGATTACTTGATGTCCGCCTAGAAGATACAGATATCCTGATACGTCGCCCACCATCGATGTTAGCCCTAACTCGTAAAGAACATGAACTCGCTCTTGAAAGAATGACTGGCAAGAGTGTTGACTTGGTAAAAGGTGATGTAGTTGGCCTTTCAACAGAACATTGGCGATTGATTGGTGCATCTATTGCCTTAGTTTTATTACCAATAATTATCCTATTACAAGCGTTGTCTACGCCAACAATTATCATTGTTGGAGTTGGAATTTTAGGTACGGTTATAGGTGGATTCCGAATGTTTATGGAAGCCATCGCAAGTATCCGTAATCGTGTACTAGGATTCCAAATACTGACTACCATGGCAGTGATTGGCGCGGCAATTTTACAGGCGTGGCCCGAAGCGTTGATGGTTGTGTTACTAGAATCTGTAAGTGGACATTTAGAATCATCTGCCCTCACCAGAGCAAGAGATGCTATGCAAGGTGGATTAGACCGTCTTCCGCGTGTTGCTAGAGTAGTGTCAGGAGAAAAACCACGTTTAGCTGGTGTCTCAACAACGACCTTTAGCACAGGGATTTCCCCATTGTCATCTCTTGAACCCTTCCGCCCTGAGCCAGAGGAACTCCCCATTGACCTTGTTTTCCCTGGGACAATGGTTGAGGTCAGAAGTGGTGAATTAATTCCTGTTGATGGCGTGATAACAGAAGGGGTTGGACAGATTGACCGCGCTCCATTGACTGGAGAAAGCGTACCGGTAAGGGTAGAGGAAGGTGAATTTGTTGAGGCTGGATTAGTACTTATTCGGGGGCCAATTTTGATTGAAGTTTCAGCGGTTGGAGAGGATACCGCACTATCAAATCTGATTGATAGGGTTCACACTTATCGAGAAAAACCACCTCGCTTACAATCATCTGTTGAATTATTCACAAAATTCTGGGTTCCTACTGTTTTGCTTGGAGGATTTGCTATTGCTCTTTACTATGGGGATTGGATGATGATGCTGTTATTGTGGGTTGTTGCCTGCCCATGCGCTTTGCTTCTAGCCGCACCAATTCCTCACGCTACAGCTCTTTCCACAGCCGCCCACCAAGGCGTCATCGCGCGCGGGGGCGATGTCCTTGAGAGAACAGCCCGAGTTGATTTAGCATTATTAGATAAGACTGGGACGCTGACAAGTGGAAAACCTCGCCTTAATTCACTAGTCCTAGCGGATGGTGTATCAATGTTAGAAGCGCTTTCTCTTGCTGCTGGTTTGGAAGCACGAAGCAATCACCCCTATGCATCAACTATTATGCTGGCTGCTGAAAGTGAAGAAGCAGATCCGATTGAAGTAAAATCACTGAGTGACGGCGTTGCAGGTGTTAGTGGTAAATGTGGTCGCTCAATAGTTCGTCTTGGTAGTCAGGATTGGCTCAATAGTGAAGGAATAAACATTTCACAACCGTTGCAAGATGCAGCCGGTGACGCACGTTCAAATGGACACGGTGTGTCAATTTTGTCAAAGAGTAATAATGCACTTGCAGTTTTCACCTTCATCAATGATGATTTACGAGATGGTGTAAAATCCCTAATCAATGAATTCTCCGAACTCGGAATTGCTGTGGAATTACTTTCCGGGGATTCTCAGCCGGCAGTTGAGGCACTCGGAAGCCAACTTGGAATTGATGCAAAATATTGTCATGGTGACATTGATCCAGATGGCAAAGCCATTTGGGTAGAACGCCGTAGTCAAGCCCTTTGCACTTTGATGGCAGGAGATGGATTCAACGACGCTGCTGCGTTAGCGGCTGCAGATGTTGGTGTTGCAGTAGGTAGCGGTGAGAGTGTTAATCTTGATGCCGCTGATGTTCTCATCCCATCTAATGACCCTCGGGTATTGTCTCGTTTAATTCGTCTATCTAAAAAGACTAGAATGATTGTAAATATTAATCTAGCAATCTCTCTAATCGTCACACTGGTGTTGGTAATTTCAGTTGTTGACCGTTGGCATTCTAGCCTCGCGTTAGGGGTATTTATCCATGAAGCAAGTGCCATTATTACTTTACTAAATGGAATATGGTTAGCCGATGAGGGCATGAGTAGATTAGGTACTCTTGGCAACCTTTTCAAGCAACTCGGGGATGATTGCATGAAGGCTTGGGGTTCACTAAAAGTGTTGGTTACTAGTAGCGCTTGAAGGTGGCAACTTGTTATAGCATAGTGCTCAGTGTTGGGCAACTGCGGGGACAATAGAAATGGCAAAGATTCGGGGAGACGCTCGGCAAGTAGCCTTAGCTCACGAAACGAGAAGAGGTATTGTTGAAACATTACAAAATGTTGAGGAGAAGTCTACAGTTCAGATCCAAGAAACAATTGGAGTAACCAGATACCATCTGTATCATCATCTCAAACAACTTGTCACTGCCGGTATCATAGAAAATCATCGTGACAAAGGACGAGCACGTTGGTGGCGTCTTACTGGGCCTATTGACTTAGATGCAGGGGCTGATGTAATCCAACCAGATTTATCCGGTCTTCCTGACGAAGTGTCAGCCCTGATAAGAAGAGGTTCTGATGTTCATTGGGTTGAAATTCCAGGTTCTGCAAGAGAAAGCATCGCAGCCAAGAAAATGCTTGAAAGTGTAGCCGATGAATGGGGTGTTGAACTTGATTTACCATTCACTTTTACACCGGGTGGAATTCTAATCATTGGCAAACCACGAAACTGAGGTGAATGTGTGACTGAGGATGAAGTAGAGGTTGAACTTGGCCCATTAGAAGTTGACTCAGATATTGCTCCACCACTAATCAATTGTCCGAATTGTGAGGGCTTACTTCCTCTAGGTTTGGGAACCAAGACTTGTACCCTTTGCGGTGCCGTAGCAAGCGTAGAACACGAACCCACACGAAAAGAGTGGGCAGAAGAAAAGTTCGCTTGTCCAAATTGTTCCAAAGTTTTAGTTTGCGGGGTTAAAGAGAGACCTGCAAAAGTAGCATGTTCATCCTGTTCAAATGAAATTGTTGTAAAACCAAAAGTTGTCAAGGTAGAGATCACTTGCCCTTCTTGTGAGCGCCGCCTCCGCCTCAAGCCACGACCAGGCTCGCGTCAGATTACCTGCCCTGCTTGTGAAGATGCTTTCAAGGTCACTTTCTGAAGCCTGTTTTGCTATTTGGAAACTATTGTTTGGGATTATACCTCAAGGGTATGGGAATCGCCATTTGGCGGATAATGCCACCCTGCCCACTCAAATAGGAAGAGACTTGCAGGTTTGTACTAGGAGCAGTGTGCTCCAGGGGATGGGATCCTGACTGAAATAGATGCAAAGTTAGCCGATTTGAAAAAGCAAGTCGTAGGTGGTGACGACCATTCACTTGCTGAATTACGACACGAAATTACTGGGACAGACTCTCCATCTTTGGAGCGGGCAGGCCAGGTATCTAGAAATCTAACCAATGAGGAAGGTCTTCGCCGTAGCCTTGGTAGGGAACGCCGTCTACGCTTGAAGGACCAAGCAGAACGACTTTCGGCTGCAAAGGGCTCTATGAGTCGTGCTCTTCAAATGGAGCACCAATCTATTCTAAATGATCTTGAATCAGAAATGCGCAGTGAAATGGAATCAGAACTTTCTCGTCTAGAGAAGGAAACTCTCGGAAGAGAAGAAGAGATATTACGCGAAGAGTTGGATATGAGACTTGAACGTGAGGAGATATCCCTTCGTGAGCAACTTGAGGTTGAACGCGAACGCCGGCTAAGTGCTAGTCGTGAACAACTTCACACTCAACTTTCTAGTGACATGAACAAAGAGTTTGACCGTCGTCGAGCTTTCTTGCAGGAGAAAATGGAGATCGAGGCAACCCAAGCACTCCAAGAGCAGTTGTCCACTTTAGAATCTGAATTAAAAGAAGAGATGGAGACTCAATTAAAATCTGAGGAGGGCCGCCAGGCAGAGATAATAGAAGCAGAACAGCATTCCCGTCTTTCAGAAAGGGAGATTCAACTTCGAGATGGCATTCGCCGTCGCCTCGAAGGACAACTACGCAGCCGCCTGCGTGCCCGTGAGGCACGACTTAGAAGCGAGTATGAACATCGAGCTCATCGAATGGAGGAAGAAATTGCAAAAGACCTCCAAGTTGAACTTGAACAGCGTCTTACTTCTGAAACAGAACAACTTGAAGAACGAATGCAGCAGGATTTGGAGTTGGCGGTGGCACGAAAACGAGACGAAGTCCGGGCATCAATTCTTAATGAACTGCAAACTCAGTATGGTGAGCGTATTGCAGAGCGCAAACTTCGCCTGCGCGAACGTTATGATTTAACTTTCAGTCAGTCTATTGACGAGATAGAACAGGCTCTCAACATTGAACTTGAAGATGTGCTTCAAGATCGGATGCAGGGTGAGTTTGAAACTTACCGCCGTTCACGTGAATCAGAGATATCTAGCCGATTATCTCGATTCCGCAATGACAGAGAAGTTGAACTTCGCGAACAACTTTCTTCTACCTTTGAGGGTAGAAAGCAAGAATGGATAGATCAATTAGAACAGGAATATCGGTCCAAAGAGTCAGCAGTTCAGCGACAAATTATGGCTGAGATTGATGCCCGAGTCCGCAATGAGAAGATATCTCAAGAAACTTCTCTTGATTTGCTAAAGCAGGAGACTTCAATGGAACTTGAGGTTGAGATGGAATCTAGGCTACGAGAGTTCAGGTCTCGAAAGGAAACAGATGTGACAGACCAATTAGAGCGTCAACTTTCCAAGCGTGAGGAGATTATGCGTAACAAAGCCCTCATCGAAGTTCGTCGCCGTGAATCCGAAATCCGTGCTGAAATTGAAGCACAACTTGCAGTTAAGAGAGCAGAAATCCGTGAGCGTCTAGCAACTCTTGATCAGCGCTCAGAAGAATTCAAGCAAGTGGCTGAAGAAAAGATTCGTACTCAACTTGAGCGTAATCTTGTTTCAGATGAAGACATGGAGGATGAAGTCCGCCTCAAACAGTTAGAAGATGAAGCTGAGAATCTTGAGAAGCAAGATACAGTTCTAGATCGCCGCCAGCGTTGGATGGGTGCTTTGGAAGGTGCTCAAGGACAGATGCCAGAGACTGCTGTACGACCAGGTGGATTGGTTGGTGGTGGTCGCTTAGGCCAACCCAAGTCAACTTCTCCAGGATTAGGAGGACAAGCACCAAGCCCCGCTGCTGCACTACCCGGGGCCGGAGGAAAATTAGCTCCTTCTAGGTTACCAATCGGACAATCCCCTGCACTTACTACCCCCCCGCCAACCACAACAATTCCCCGACCAACTGCCGGCTCAACAATCGCTGAACGTCTTGCTCCAGTAAGGGCACCTATCAGAGTTGAAGGTGAGCCAACTAAGCCGGCCCGTTCTTTGAGTGATATTGCTGAGGATGTAGGTAGTCCTGAACCTCCAACTGAAACCAAAAAGCCAGAAGAGCCATCTGGTATGTTTTCAATAGAGCCGACAATAGATGATGATTGGGACGAGGATGAAGAAATGGATATTAGTTCAGCCATTTCAGGATTAACCACGCTTAAAGAATCCGAACCTGTTAGGGAAGAAGCAACTCCTGTGAGTCGAGGCCCTCCTGGTGGAGGAAGATTGGTTCGAGAAGAAGTAGATGAAGAGCAAAGTGCAGAAGCAACAACAGCACGTGGGCCACCTGGTGGAGGTAAACTAATACGAGAAAGAATTGCGCCTTCAGAAAGAAGTCGCATTCGAGATAGTGGCGATTTGCCTACAAATATTCTGAAGCCGGTTCGTAGACCAGTATTACAACCAAAGAGTAGTGAAACTACTAACATTAAATCAACAACAACCACTGTCAAAGTAATGATTCCTGCAGAGTCTCCTGGAGTGGCAAAATTAACTCCGGTAAAAACAACCCTCACACCACTATCAAGTTCAGAAGAAGAGTGATGCAGATAATTTTGTGTTGATTCGAGGTTTTTTGACAAAATCATTGCTCCGTCGCATTCAAAGGTAGAACGCTCCTCTTCGTAGTATGCGCACCTCGCTAAGTCTCTCATCACTTCTGTTGATTGGTGTTCTCATTCCTCTTCTTGCCTCAACAAGCGCCAGTGCAACTTCATTAGCAAATGCTGGTGTAGTATCAGAGATTGACAGTCATACGGTTGGGATGTGGCATACTTATGATGGCCATTCAATAGTAGTCAATGAAACTGGTTTCTTAATGGCGCTAGAAATCAAGAATGATGGCTCTATTACAGAAGCGTGGAATTATTCATTAAATATGTCAATTTCAAGTGGGGCGATTGATAATTCCCAACACAGGCTTGCTCTTGGTACTGATTCTGGGGTAAAGGTAATTTCAACTGAATTCCATGACTTACTCTATTCAATTAACATCGCTGCAGGTGTCGATTCTCTTGGATGGGACAGTAATGGTGACTTATGGGTTGGGGATAGAGCCTATCGATATGCGGCTGAATACGATGATACAGCAGCTACTGGTATCACAACCCAGACACATCTCACCAAAGTGACTG
>CAUZFJ010000050.1:0-7372 GCA_963579105.1 Candidatus Thalassarchaeaceae archaeon | reverse complement strand
AGATACAACTCTATGAAGTGTTCTATAGACGCTATCTCTGGCAACAGGGTGAACCGCAGAGTCAGAAATCAGGTTATCTTTCCAAGCCCATTCGCGAGGCCATTCTATCAGTGGTAGTGCGTGGGTAACTTCGTGTGCCTCATCACCAAAATTGAACCTATTGACTCGCTTAACCTGCCAAGTAAGTCCTAACTCACTTGCCTCCGAATCGGTTGGTAATCTATACAGCCATCCGTTGTGGGCATCTCGTCCTTTAACTGGGATTTGCGGGCCTTTTCCATTCTTATCAACGAGCAGCACTTTGCCATCGTGTTCGAGGTAAAGGTGCTGTTGAGCCATACTGTTGGCACAGGCGACCCCATTCTAAATCCGCCGCTTAAGTGAAATATGGTGCCAGCCTAATCGTGAGTGGCTAGAAGTAAAGAATTCCTTCAAATCCTGAAGGTAATTGTAGAATCAATATCCGAGTAGTTCGGCGAGTTGGCCTTTGTAGAAATTCGCTGACCCTTGTAAACTTTCAAGTTCAGAATCCTCAAGTTCTAACTCAATTATTCCTTCAACACCATTCTTACCTAGAGTGACAGGAACACCGATGTAAATGTCATCCAGCCCATATTGGCCAGTTAGGTAGGCTGAACAGGGCAGTAATCTCTTGCGGTCTTTGACAACCGCTTCTGCCATAATCGCCGCAGCTGAGCCAGGCGCATAGAATGCGCTGCCTCGCTCGAGTAGTTTGACTATCTCGCCACCGCCACCTGCTGTTCTCGCTGAAATTGCATCTATGGTTTCTTCGTCCAAAAGTTGAGTAATAGATATTCCACCAACAGTAGTGTATCGTGGCAGTGGTACCATGGTATCGCCATGTCCACCAAGCACCATCGCTTGCACATCTTCATTTGAGCATCCAAGTTCTTGGGCTACGAAATGTGTCATCCTTGCTGAATCTAAAATTCCAGCCTGGCCGACAACACGATTGTGTGGGAAACCTGTCACTTTCTGCATATGATAGGTCATCAAATCCAATGGATTTGTTACCATCACAATAACTGAATCAGGCGCGTGTTCGCGAATACCCGCGCCAACTTGTGAAATGATGTCAGCGTTTTTACCGATTAAATCCTCTCGACTCATACCGGGTTGTCGAGGAAATCCAGATGTAACAACGACAACATCTGCTCCCGCGATATCAGCGTAGTCAGATGTACCTGTAAGGCTACCATCATAGTTTAGAATTTGACCACCTTGACTCATATCCAATGCCTTTCCTTTGGCAAATCCTTCAAAAATGTCGAGTAAAACAATGTCACCCAACTTTTTCTGTGCTAACACAAATGCGCACGTTGCCCCAACATTCCCAGCCCCAATTACCGCAATTTTTGCTTTACCATCACTCAACAACATCACCTTGTGTGAACCATGTCGGGAGGTATGCCGTCCAAATACTAACCGCTTTGAGGGCCACTTGCCATTCTGGGCGCAGTGTAAAAAATACACTAACTATACGAGGCATACTCTTGAGCCACATTCAAGAACCTCGTGCAGGTCGCCCTTCTTGCTGAAGAATTGGCGGTGCCCTACGGGCAAGCCATTCCAGCGGGTGTGCTTGAGCATGAAATTAGGTGTTGTGAAAGAGGCAGAGGGGGAAAGCAGAGTCGCGATAGTTCCCGGTTCAATCAAAAAGTTGAACAAAATGGGTTTTGAAGTCTTAGTCGAATCTGGTGCCGGTCAATCATCTCATCATCGAGATTCAGAATATACAGACGCAGGTGCAACAGTGACAGACAGGGCTACTGCTCTGTCTGCTGATATCGTGATTTCTATTGCTATGCCAGAATTAGACGCAATGAAAGAAGGCCAAATGGTGGCTTGCGTTTCTGACCCATTTCGTAATCCTGAAAGAGTGAAGGCGGCGATTGATGCCAAAATCACTTTGTTCAGCATGGATATGATTCCTCGCCGAATTTCTAGAGCACAAGCAATGGATGTCAATAGTAGTCAAGACAATTTGGCTGGCTACAAAGCCGTGCTTACAGGCGCGGCACAAGTTCCGAAAGGGATTCCGATGATGACTACCAGTGCAGGCACAGTGAGGCCAGCCAAGTTTGTCATCATGGGTTCGGGAGTTGCTGGCTTGCAGGCGATTGCAACTGCTAAGCGATTAGGTGCAATCGTTTACGCCTCCGATGTCAGAAGGTCTGCTGCTGAACAGATTGAATCAGTCGGCGGCCGTTTCATCGAGGTAGAAGGCATGGATGATTTTGAAGATGAATCCGGATATGCTAAGCCACTCACTCCTGAGTTTATTCAGAAAGTCAATGATACAGTCTGCGAAGTAGCAGCAGATGCCGATGTCATTGTCACAACTGCGCGAATCTTTGGCAGACCTGCGCCTATCACCGTACCAGCTAGCGCTGTTGAAAATTTCAAGCCTGGCGCAGTGGTTGTTGACATGAATGCTGATGTTGGAGGCAATTGCGAACTTACAGAAGTTGGTAAAATCGTAACAACAGATAACGGGGTATCAATTGTTGGAACCCCAAATCTAGCAGGCCAATTGGCCACAACTGCTAGCATGCTCTACTCAAATAACCTCACAACATTTGTGGGTTCTCTTGTCAAGGAGGGCGAGTTAACTTTGGATTTGGAGGACGATATTTTGGTCGGTTCTCCGGAGGGTAATGACTTCCACATCCCAGGAATGGGCGGTGTGCTCATCTGTACTGGTGGGTCGATGCACGAAAAACAGACCCGTCTTGGGGAGGTGGTTGAATGAGTCTAACATTAGCAGCACTTATCGGCAGCATCACAGTCTTTGTATTGGCGATTTTCCTCGGTTTTGAACTCATCAGTAAAGTACCTGCAACACTGCATACACCGCTTATGTCTGGCGCCAATGCAATATCAGGAATCACTATTGTTGGCGCTTTATTTTTGTCTAATTCCGCTTTCAATAATGGCAATGCTGGAACTGCTGCATGGCTTGCATTCGCGGCATTAGTGCTTGCAACTATCAACTGTGTTGGTGGATTCATGGTTACTAACAAGATGTTGCAAATGATTGCTGGGAAGCGCAAAAAGAAGGGAGGTGCTTAGAATGGTTGATCCAGTAGTTTGGGATATTGGCTATCTAGTCTCAGCCGCGCTTTTCATCATGGGCATCAAGAAATTGTCAAGCCCACGAACCGCTCCCGATGGCAACCGAATGGGAGCCTTTGGAATGTTCTTAGCGGTGCTAGTAACACTAGCCAAGATGTACAGTGAAGGTTTCATCGGATTAGAATTGATAGTTGGCGGATTAGCCCTCGGCTCACTCATCGGTGTTTGGATGGCAGTCCGCGTCGAAATGACCGGCATGCCCGAACTTGTGGCACTTTTCAACGGGTTTGGCGGGGCCGCATCTGCACTTGTCGGATTGTCCGAAGTTTTGGGCCGTTTACAGACTCCCGAAAATGTACCTCCTCCAGGTGTCGAACTCTACGCAATTTGGGTGGCGGTTGGGCTTTCTGGCTTGGTCGGCTGGCTCACTCTGACAGGTAGTTTGATGGCAATGGGCAAGTTGATGGGTGGGTTCTACATTCCTCTCACAAAGAAGGATTCACGCGGTCGAAGAAAGTGGGTAAGTTTCCCCACTTGGGGTCCTCCATGGTTGAATATTTTCAAGGTTGGACTGTTGATTACTTCTCTCGTTTTGATTGTCTTGACGATTTGCGAGCCAACAAATACTGACTACATCTATGGCTTAGTTGCATCATCTTGTTTGCTTGGAATCTTGTTTGTTTTACCAATCGGTGGCGCTGATATGCCGGTGGTTGTGAGTTTGCTTAACTCACTTTCAGGAATTGCTGCTGCTTTCACCGGCTTTGTGATTGGTAACAATGTGCTGATTATTGCCGGCTCAATGGTTGGGGCGGCTGGATTAATTCTAACTTTCATTATGTGTAAAGCAATGAATCGAACTTTGACCGCGGTCTTATTCAAGTCGTTTGGCGGAGGCGGTCGCGAAACCGTCACCCGCACTAAAGTTGGCAGTGACCCAGAAGAAGTCGCAATGGTTTGTGATGGGATTGAATCTTGTATCATTATTCCGGGATATGGAATGGCTGTTTCTCAGGCTCAACACGCAGTCAAGGAATTTGCTGATTTGATGGAATCCCAAGATGTTGACGTCAAATACGGAATACATCCAGTGGCTGGAAGAATGCCTGGCCACATGAATGTCTTACTAGCAGAAGCTAACGTACCGTATGAGCAATTAATTGAGATGGATGATATCAATTCAGAATTGCCAGAATGTGATGTCGCTCTTGTGATTGGTGCTAATGACACTGTCAATCCGGTGGCTCGCACGGGGGAGGGTCCTCTAGGAGGAATGCCAATTATTGATGCAGACAAGGCACGGGTTGTCGTGGTTATCAAGCGCAGCCTAAATGTCGGATATGCAGGGGTTGACAACGACTTGTTTTTCGAAGATAAAACCATGATGTTGTTTGGCGATGGCAAGAAGATGATGAACGAATTAAACTCGGCTTTGAAAGACCTTTAACCAAACTCTCCAATCTAATCCAGTATAGTTGTGACGTGGGCTCCCCTAAGGGGGAGCCAGCAAGTAACCGTTATGAAGCGCCCACAGGTCGAGGATAAACACAGGTGTGGCCATGCGTGCATATGCAACTCGTTCACTACTCGTGATTTCCCTCGTATTACTGCTCACAGCACAAGTTTTGGCATCCTCAGGCGGACCCCCTGAATTGAATATGAATGGGGAATCAACTGTGCTTAACGGCTGTAACTGCCATGGGTCGGCAGCACCTTCCGCTGCCTCAGGTCCCTCTGCAGATGTTGTGGTATCTGTTTCTGGCGTGCCTTCAGCCTATCAGGTTGACACAGCGTATAATCTCACAATCAAAGTTGAACATTCATCAAACACAGCAGGCGGTTTCCTTCTTTCATCGAATAGTGAAGGCACATTTTCATGGGCAGACGGGGTCGATGTTAGGCCTGCTGAAGGCAATGAAGACCCTGAGTCCTCATCTTCAACAAGTGGAAACATATCTCATTCAGACACAACAGATCCCGCAGAATGGACAATCGCTTGGACCGCTCCTTCTAGCGATATTGGTGATGTCACATTTTACTTGGCAGGTAATTCAGTAGATGGCCATGGCTCAAATGATGATGCAGATTCATGGAATCTTCTCTCCTTCACAATCAACTCACCATCTAGTACTTCGGCTCAGGAAGATTTGGCTACTAGGGTAATTAGCGTTGGTGACTATCAGAGTCTTTTCGTTAGCGAGCCTGACCCTGCCGCGCTTGAACATGAAAGACAATTAAAACTGGCAGAGAGTGTGTTTACAACTGGTAATACCCTTTTCTTTTCTTCATTATGCGTTCTTTTAGTTGCAGCATTATTCCAGCGTGAAATCCTTGAGCGTCAGAGTGGAGACGGTCCGTCACATTTGGCAAAAGACCTCGCTTATCCTGAAGGATTGAAAAGAGGCCTAATTTCGGCTGTGATGTTTATTATTGGCTTGAATTGGTTAGCAAACGACGCACCAGCTTATCTTTCCGCCCCAGCAATTTTCTGCGGTTTTTGGGCCGCCTATGGAGTCTACCGGACAGTTCTTTCAGCAAGAGCAGAACCGGTAGTGAAGGATATCCTCTGAGGTGATTATTTTGGACGGGGTTGTCCCCACCGATTCGTCTCAACATTTGATGGATCATCTAGCCGAAGCAAGCAAAAGAATTCAGCGTCTTGTGTTCGCGTTTTTGCTAGTAGCAATTATCTGGGCATTTGTAATTGATGATATGTTTGCTTGGTGGCTAGCGAGAATCCCGCTTGCAGAAGGCGCGGGTTCTCTAACGATATACAGCCCTTACGCGTGGCTTGACACTAAGTGGACAGCAGTTGGTTTGCTGGCTATTTGGACGACCTTACCTTGGGCCGCTTTAGAGTTGTGGAAGTTTGCAGAACCCGGTTTGCTACAACGCGAAAAAGCATGGCTTGGCACAATGATTCCAACCGGCGTTTTGGGTGGTTCAGTGTTAGTTATTTGGGGTTGGGCTTGGGGTTTCCCTCGGCTCGTTGAGATGGCTAATACTGCTGGGATGATTGATGGTGTAGGGGCTCATTATGATGTGGTTTCACTTTTCGCAATGGCGCTTGCCCTTACCTGGTTTGTTTTACTATTATTCCTTCAGTCACTAGGTCTAACTGTTGGAAGAGGACTTGATTTAATCACAGAGGACCCGCTAGATTCTTTGCGATTGCGCTTACATTTTGTTTCGGTGACAATTCTGTATATTGTCACACCTCCTGCACTTCAAGGTTTATTTTTGGCGGCAGCATTGACGCTAATTTTTGCCAGTGAATTCATTGCTAATCTTTCACCATTATCAAGTCGTACACGCGGCCGTAAATCGAAGACGATTTTTGATTCAGAAGGAGGCGAGAGAAGAGTATTACTGGTTGATTGTGCTTGTGTGGATGTTTGTCCACGATTGAATCAAGAGCAATTAGGAAAAAATATTGGAATGATGTTAGCGAACGCTATTTGCCTGAACCCTGGCGAAGTGGGGCATCTTTGTGAAAGAGTAGCCCGAGAGCAAATTACTGATGTGGTCATCGGTGGTTGTGATGGTTCTCCTACCCCAGGAGGTATGAAGCGTTCTTTGGCGGCTATGAATTGTTCACTTTCTGGCTTGAATAGGTTATCAACAACAATTCATGGAAATTCGGCCACACCAGAATACATTGAGTTGGCTAACCGTCTTGACCTTGCTAGAGCATCTCGTCCGTGGTCTAAATCGGCTCAATCCCGTGCTCAATTTAAGGAAATTCAACGACAAGATTTGCCGGCTAATCTCATTTCATCTTCGACGAGTATTCAACCATGGGGGCTTAGGTTACAAGAAAATGACATATGGGTCCATAATGGAATCAAACTTACTGACCAAATTGATATTCAAATGATTGATTAGACGAATATAACTTGAATACATGATAGCGTATCATTCAATACACACGCGGTGGAGCGCTTAACTATGAGGCCAATCATCGCAATCCCTCTTGCGGCAATGATTTTACTCGCTGGGTGGTATGTAAGTGAAGACCCAACAAGGATTGGTCCTTTCTTTGATTACCTCGATGATTTTACTCAAGAAATAGAAAATACAGCACCCAGTGTTCAAATGCAAACCGAAGAGCGTTGGTTGGTAGTAGTAGTTGATTTCCCGAACGCTCCTGAGACTGGATTTAGGAATGTTGAGAAGGCACAGACTTTGCTGACTGGAATAAACGGCGCCGATGATTACATTTCGGAGGCTACAGGTGGCGCCACAACACTATCTGTGACAATAGTGCCTACGGTGT
>CAUZFJ010000049.1:0-7667 GCA_963579105.1 Candidatus Thalassarchaeaceae archaeon | reverse complement strand
AGGTGATGATAGACTGGTTGCAAGAACACCAAATTCAACACCTCTAATTTCGCTGTATTCAGCAAGTGCAGAGTCCATGCGTGTACTAGAACCCATGATGTTTGTTGATGTGGTAGTTGTGTCATCCGTGTTTACCCACAATACCCGACCGGCCCCTGTATCAGATATGTAGAGAATACCATTCGACTTGTCTAGAATCATGTGGCCGGGGATATTGGCACTTCGAGTTGGCATAACTTCAACATAGCGGCGTACGATGCCGTCGTCGTGATCATCTCCACCAGTATCGTGGTCGCTTTGGAAGTTGTAAAACACCAATTCTTCGTAATATCCGTCATTATACCAATAGGCGTTTCCAGAATCGTGGGCAATTCCCATGCCATTCGGACTTTCATGTAGCATGTCTAGGTGGCTTCCCAATCTTCCATTACCGTTATTCTGATTCTCTATGGCAAAGTGAGAAAGAGAACCTGGCCACATTGCTGGACCCATGAAATTATTTGGATCTGATTGACCATTGTAGGTATTCCTGGTTTCCTGAGCAGTAGCAAATATGTAATCAAATTCAGAATGTGATTGGCCAAAAGCAATTGCTCCGACCTCTTCCATGAAGTGGTAAGCGTATGCGTCCTGTCTGTTCTGGCTTGACTGGCCTGCTTGGCCTGCGTTGGAGATAATAGTGATGCTATCTGTAGCACGATTCACGACCCACAATTCATTCGGGCGGGCCGAATTAGGATGAAACTCAAGGTCGCGTGGAACGTTAAGGGTATCACTTGCGCTAGCGATAACTGTTTCATCAAATCCCGCGCCAAACTGCTCTACATGTGGGTGTGAATTACGAGTATCACTTTCAGCCAATGTGGTTGGAATTGTTAACACCAAAATACTTGAAAACAACATCAAGAGAGTGAAGCCTGTTGCGCATGTTCGACCCTTAATATTTGAATGCATACACATAGCGCACTACCCTCCCCTTTATTGTGACTACGCACACTAGAATCAGTACTAGATTTTAGTAAAATCAATTGATGTAACGGGAATGAAGCGATATGTGAGAACCTCCTCTCAGTGATAGACGAAAAGCCGAGGTTGGAGAAATGGGACGAATTGGCAGAGGAATTGATTCCGCCGCAAGGTGGCTTCTCAAATGGCGAATAATTCGCGCCCCAGCGCGCTTCATTGCTAACTCAAGATATGCTTACAGTTTCATAACGCGCACAGACAGAGTCAGGACCAATCGATTACGCGACCGTCTTAAGCGTGGAACCGTGCCTAAACACGTCTCAATCATCATGGACGGAAACCGGCGCTTCGCTTGGTCCCAAGACATGGAAAAAGAAATTGGGCACAAACATGGAAAGGACAAACTCAAGGAAGTAATGGACTGGGTGCTAGAATTAGGTATCCCCTACCTCACAGTTTATGCACTTTCAACAGAAAATGTCTCCGACCGTGCCAGCGAAGAACTCAACTCTCTTTACGCGCTATATATTGCTGGCTTTGATGAGATTAGGGCTGACCCGAAAATCCATGAAAGACAAGTGAAAGTTCAGGCTGTTGGCCGCATTGAGTTGTTGCCTGACGAGGTACAAGCGGCGATAAAAAGGGCTGAATCTGATACAGCGGATTATGATAAATTTCTCTTCACTGTCTGTCTTGCTTATGGCGGGCGAGAAGAGATTGTAGATGCTGTGCGTGAAGTTGCTGAAGAGCACGCTAAAGGCGAAATTTCTCTTGAAGATATCAATACTGAAGCAATTTCAAGCCGTCTTTACACCGCAGATCTTCCCGACCCAGATTTGGTGATAAGAACGAGTGGAGAAGAGAGGATTTCCAACTTTTTGTTGTGGCAAATCGCCTACTCAGAATTACATTTCACCGATGTTCACTGGCCTTCTTTCAGCCGTCAAGATTTGTATGAAGCAATTGATTCCTACCAGAAGCGTAAACGCAGATATGGAGGCTAAGCAATGAGTGTAGGCCCATGTCCAACTTGTGGGACTTACCACAACCCAGCATTGACCGTTGATGCTGTAGCAGTACGAGGTTCTGGTGAAGAGAGAGAGGTTCTCTTAATTCGTAGAGGTCAAGAACCGTGGCAAGGCTGCTGGGCTTTCCCTGGAGGATTTGTTGATGTTGGAGAGAGCCCTGAGGATGCAGTGGCACGAGAATTGTTAGAAGAGTGCAACATTGTTGGTAAAGCAAGCGAGATAATTGCTGTACGAGGAGACCCTCAACGTGACCCACGTGGTCATATTGTCTCAATCTTCTATCGAGTTGAAGTTGATGGAAACTCTGGAGAACCGCTCGCTGGTGACGACGCTGCCGAGGCAGAATGGGTCAAACTTTCACAAGTTGACCTCAAAAATATGGGTGCCGACCATGCTGAAATTATTCAATTACTCTAACTGATGATAAATGCAGGGAAAAATCCTATATTTAATAGAGAAACAGCAATGGATATGAGCGAACTTTTCACGATGGATAGGTATTACATACAAACCAAATTTTTGAAAATATTTGGTGGTGCATTTTGGTTCAAAGATAGCAATGACCAAGTTATTGCATACTCAAAGCAAAAGCGATTCAAATTGAAGGAAGATATTGTTCTTTACAATGATGAATCATGTGCTCAACCATTGCTTTCAATCAAAGCTAGAAGCATCATTGATTTTGGTGCTACATATGATATTGTGGATGCAGTTACCGGTGAAAACCTCGGTGCAGCCCAAAGGAAAGGATTCAAGTCAATTATCAAAGATACTTGGAAAATTCTTGATGCGAACGGAAATGAATATGCTGAACTTGTTGAAGATAGTGCTGCAATCCTAAGGAGATTCGTCCCATTTATTCCTGCAAAATATCACTTCAGTGTCCCAAATCAGCACGACATTATGATGCATCAAAGATTTAATCCATTTATCAAAAAGACTGACATATTGATTCCAGAAGGACATCCACTGGACCGCAGAGTAATTGCAGCAGTCGCCCTACTAAATTCAGTGATTGAAGGCAGACAAGGCGGAATCGATTTGATTGCCTAGGCTAATCAATAAGTAACTGAGCATTAATTGGACTACTCAAACAGATGTGAGTAAAGTTTCCTTTTTCCCTCGGGTATATTTGAAAAGATGTACCTCTTCTGAGAAATCATGTCTGACCCTGTTTACAGTCCAGATGGTAAATTCATGTGGACAGGGACGGCATGGATTCCAGCACCCCCAACATCGGAATCAGAACCCCCATCACCTAGTGAACAGGCACTAAATATGCAAGATTCTGTCATCGGTGGCGATGTTGTTCATAGCACGGTCATCAACAATGATGCAACGGCAGTGACCACCGCTGTTATTACCGCTCTTCAGCAACTAGGTATGGTCAGTCAAGCACCAGTTGCTCCACAAGCACCACCCACACCTGAAGTTGAGTTGCCACCTTCGTTCAAAATCGGTGATCATGTTGAATATCACAGCCCGACCAATGAGCGTTGGCTCAACCGATGCACAGTAGTTGGCATCAATGATGACCGCACCTATCGAATTGAGGTGCCAAAGTCATCTCGAGTTGAAACAAAGCATGCGGTTGTCATTGGTTCTGCCCCTGGTACCATCCGCCCTGCAGCACCACCATACAAAATTGGGGACCGTGTATTGGTCAATTGGAAAAATTACGGGACTTACTATCCCGGGAAAATTGCCACTGAGCATAATAATCACACATTCCTGATTCATTTTGACGATGGAGATATTGAGGACCATGTTGAGTGGAGTCGGATTGAACCTATGCAAGAGAGTTCAACTGAAGTTCAACAATACCTTGAAAATGTTGGGGAAAATGAAAATGAATTTGTTGAAGCTTTCCGAGTCTTTGATGTAAATGGCAGTGGAACCATTTCGGCTGCTAAGTTTTTCGAAATCCTCACCGAAATGGGGGATGATCCACTTGAAGTTCAAGAGGTCATGGAGCAATTTACAGAACTTGGAATTAAGTTGGATGACGAATTAGATTACCTTGAATTGGCCAAATACATGGCTAGCACCGATAGTGATAATGAAGAAATTGAATACAAATCCGAGGTGGTCATTCGCGATGCAGAAATCGTAGATGGGTGCCTGAAAGGATATGCTTATGCACATCCAAAACTTGGTGAAGGGCCTGTGAAAACCTCTTCAATTATGGGCATTCAATATGATGAACGGGCAACAGCAAGAGTAGAAACGAGGAATACAATGTATGTAGTTGGACCAACTGGATGGACTACCCCTCCTGCAGATCATCCTTTCAACTCCTCCTATTCTGTCGGAGAACAAATCAAAGTTGAGTGGGAAGAGAGTTGGTGGGATGCCAGTATCATCAATATCGCGGATGATAAATATCTAATTCACTACACCGGATTTGATTCAAGTTGGGATGAGTTAGTCACCACTGAGCGAATGCATAAAGTTGGTTGAAGAGTGGAATCTGCCCGTATATAGGGCCGCCTATGTCAGGATTCAGGTTCACAAATCACTGAAGAATTTGTTTCAACTCGGTGTAGCAATCGCTCCAACCAACTGCCAAACTATCTCCACGCCGCCGCATCTGTACTGCTTCACGCCAGGCGGCGACCTCATTATTCAGCACTGGACCCTTTACTGTAGTGTCTATTCTAAACAACAAACCCCCACCCAAATGTTGGTCCAAAAATCCTCTTTGAGCCTTGGAAACTAGCAATGTTGGAACCCCTAAACTGACTGCTTCGTGAGCCAAAGTCACCGATTCTGACAGCACCCCATGATACTCGGAAATCTCTTGAGGGAGTCCCCAAGGGTCGTTGATTAACTGGTTTTCAGCAACTGTCGTAACCTCCATTCCTAAGTCGGAAATTAGTGGTTCAGCACTAACCAACTCATCCTTGTCATGCACGCCCCCACCCTTCAAAGACCGGTGTAAAATACGTGGTACTACACCTTCTTCCACATCTCTAATTATACTTGGTTGGGAAAGATAAACATGGGGAAGTTCCCCAATCAACTTGTGAACTCTAATGCCGTTGCTATTGCAATCGTCAATAAATCCTCCATCGAGATCTTGCCGCCAATTAGGTGTGATGATAACCTCAGTTGCCGATGATAATGCAATTCCGTGTGCTAGATGATTTACCTCTGTATCTGTGATGTAAATTCGTTGAGGGATTTTGGCTTTTTTGGCGGCGATGAGTTCTAACGCAGCTCCCTTGACAACGATTTTATCTATTGGTTTTCCAGTTAAATTTCGGCGCTTTAGAAGTAATGAAACAGCCCTGATTCGTCTCAATGCCCTTATTTCTCGTTGTATTGGTAATACTCGTCTACCGACAGGACGCTTGACTCTGAGGGTATGGCGGTTAGGTAGAGGTGAAGAGTTACTGTCAATCATAGCATCAATTTCAGCCCTCTTAGTTGCTACGATTATGTCAACGGGACTGCCACTTTGAATGAACTTGTGAAACAGTTGCATGTGGGCAGGATGGTCAAGCACCCAACAGGTCGGACTCTCTCCCATAACTCTCGCTCAGGCTCAAGGACCATCAATAGAACGGTTAATTCCTCACTTCCTCTCGCAGGTCGCATGGGCAAGGAGCGAATTGAAGTAGAAGGCGGCAAAACATACGGGCCATATTCTTCAGGAGTAAAGGCGAATGGTGTCATTTGGCTAGCCGGTCAAATTGCACCAGAAGATGGAGAAGATATTACATCTCAGACTGCAGCGAGCCTTGAGAAAATTGATGCGCTGCTCGCTGCTGCTGGTATCAGCAAGGATGAAGTCTGTTTTGTTCAAGTTTTACTTGATGATATTAATGACTTCGCGGCGATGAATGATGTCTATTCAGAATGGCTTGAGGGTGTTGAAATCCCACCAGCGCGCGCCGCATTTGAAGCGGGTGCGCTGCCACGAGAGGCAAAAGTGGAAATCGTTGTTCAAGCGATTGACAATTCCTGCTGTTGACATTTGGTAGTGGCGCTTTTAGAGAAGTGGCGGCTCGCCCAATTCAATGGAGTCAGTAGAGTGGCCGGCTGGTTTGGACGTTGAGAAGGCTTCTGCCGCCTTCAAAGCATACGATATTCGCGGCATCGCTGGCGACCCACTTAGCACCGACTTCGCTTATCGCCTTGGCCGCACGCTCGCTACTTTCCTAGATTGTAATTCAATTGCAGTAGCCCGCGATATTCGAGAATCCGGCCCCGAACTTCACGCCTCTTTCGTCAATGGCCTCAATGATTCGGGAGTTGATGTTCACGACCTAGGCATCATGCCGACAGGTGCGCTTTACCATGCAACTGTCACCCTACCTGTTGACGGCGGAGTGGTGATTACAGCCAGCCATAATCCACCAGAATACAACGGCTTCAAAATGTGTCGCGGCTCAGCCGCAATGGCTGGCGACGAATTACAAGATTTACTGCAAGTTTTCCTTGCTGGTAATTTCAAAACAGGTGCAGGAAAACACATCATCATTGATGATTTCAAGCATCAATATTATGCCGATATTATCACTTCAACCGGACTCCCCGGCCGCCCCGTCAAAGTCGTGGTAGATTCGGGAAACGCAGTACCCGGACCCTTCATGCAAGACATTCTCAAGATTTTACAGGCCGATGACACCTGCATTTTATGCGAGTGGGACAACTCATTCCCAATCCATCCGCCCGACCCAACACGCCCCTCAAACATGGAGTTACTCGGACAAACTGTGCGAGAAGTTGGTGCAGAATTTGGCATCGGAGTTGATGGTGACGGAGACCGAATGGGGATGGTTGATGAGCAAGGAAATTTCATCCATCCTGACCGTTTACTTGCTTTGTTCGCCGCCGACATCCTCTCTCGCGTAAGTGAGGATGCTTCCGATGCGGCGCGGACAGTATTTTATGATGTGAAATGTTCAATCGCCTTGGAGGAAACAATCGCTGACAACGGCGGAATTCCTACAATGATGAGAACCGGACATTCGTTCCAAAAACTGGCTCTGAAAAACTCTCCGGAAACTCCACTAGCTGGCGAAATGAGCGGCCATTTCTTCTTCAATGACAAGTGGCCTGGATTTGACGATACGCTGTACTGCACTGCAAGAATGCTTGAATTGGTTGGGCGCGACCCATCCCCTGAAAATGGTGGTATCACTTTCTCAGAAAGGCTCTCAGTTATCCCAACTTACCCTAGTACGGGAGAAGCAAAAGTTCCGCTGACTGGTGCGCGTGAAGAGACCATGGAGTTAGTTCAAAACGCCTTTTCCGACTTCGAGATGGTGACCGTAGATGGGGTCCGAATCCGGGTATCTGGTGGCAGTGGAGAATCCGCTTGGAAAGGCTGGTTCTTGTGTCGCCCATCCAATACCGAGCCGATTTTGGTGATGCGGGCTGAGGCTACAACTGAGACAGGCTTGGCTGAAATTCGCCAACTAGTTGCTAAGCGTATTGGCGGCCATATTGACTTGAAAAAGTTCGATGAATCCTAAGCCCAAGGATCATCATCTGATGAATCATCCTTTGAGTCACTTTGTTCATCAACTTCAGATTCATCACTACTTTCAAGAAGTGACATCGCCAAATTTGTATTCATCGAATCCATCACTGATTCATCGTCGCTTTGCAATGGCTCACTAGGTGGTTCGGGAGCGGCAAGAATCTGTACTGGGGCACTGGTTG
>CAUZFJ010000048.1:0-7711 GCA_963579105.1 Candidatus Thalassarchaeaceae archaeon | reverse complement strand
AGGCGCTTTGAAGTTAGTGAAGAGAAGGTACAAAGCGCCGCTAGAACAGCATATAAAGAGACTAAGAAGGTTGACCGGTTTGCTGAATTAGGTAGCGAAGACAGTAATGTCACCATTGATGTCAAAGTAGTTACGTATGTTTCGCGTATTCAAACGGTTCGTGGCGAAGAAAAACAAATTGCATTCGGCTGGATTGAAGATACCCCTTACGGCGAATCAGGAAAATCCGAGCGATGGGATTTCAAAGATTGGGGTGAGCATGCCGAAAACATGGCACCAGGTTCAGTAGTCCGCATGGAAGGTGTGAGTGTGAATGAATGGAAAGGCAAGAAGTCAATCAACATCAATCGCAGTAGTAGAATAGTTGTTCTTGAAGAGGGCGGACCTGCAGTATCCCTCGCTACTAGTGACCCGATTACAATTGAGGAAGCGGGGAAACGCGATGGTTTTGTGACTATCGTTGGTCGTTTGATGGCAGTCAATGCGCAAACCATTAGCAAAAAAGATGGCAGCGGTGACTTGGACATCATCAAAGGAAAAGTTGCTGATGCAACAGGCTCAATTGGATTCGTCAGTTGGTCAGATTTTGACCATGAAGTGGGGACTCTAATACGCATTGAAGGGGCATCAATCCGCCGCTTCCGAGATACTCCAGAATTGAATATTGGTGACCAAACAAAAGTTGAGGTATTTCATGATAGCAACTTTGCTGACGCTGTCGAACTTGAAAGTGCATCGAGGTTGGAAATTTCAAAACTTACAGATGGTTCTAGAGATGTTTCAGTAGTTGCCCAAATAGTTGAGTGGGCGGAACGGAATTTCACTAATTCAGATGGCGAAGAGAAGACACTTTGGGGTGGGGAAATAATTGACCCGACCGGAAGATGTAGAATGACTGCTTGGGAAAAAGTTCCAATCAATGCCGATGATTTGCCAATCTACGTATCAGTAAGTGGTGTAAGAGTGCGGGCATGGCAAGGCACACCAGATATCACAATTGATAGTGCAGACCAAGTTGAGATATTGAAGAGCCCACCTTGGGATGAGATTGATGCGAGCAACCATTGGGTTACGCATGACCTCGCTACACTCGTGAATGGTAGTTCAGTAAACGGGGTTGAGACTTCTGGTTGTATCGTATCAGTACGCTCGGATAGCGGTATTATTCACAGGTGCCCTGAGTGCAGGAGGGTTCTTCGAGACCATGCTTGTGCTGACCATGGCCATGTCGAAGGTGTCAAGGATATGCGCTTGAGGTTAGTAATCGACAATGGTGCTATTAGCGCCTCAGTTCTACTCAATCGTGCATCCAGTGAATCATATCTTGGCAAGGATATGGACCAAGTAACTTCTCAAATTGATGATTTTGGTACAGAAGTTTTCGTAGATGGCTTGCGTTCAGAACTTCTTGGTAAATCTGTGACTGCACGGGGGCGTTGCTTAGTTGACGAGCAGGGAGCAATGTTCCTTGCTTCCGAATTAGAGACCTCAGAGGTAGCACCTGCTGAAGGTGCCAAAGCAGTTAGAGCAAAGTGGGGGGTGGCAATTTGAGCCGCTTCACCCGACAACCAGCAATCAGATTATTCGCTAGAGAATACTTTGAGTCAGATCTCATTGAACAAGGTTCTGGAGAATATGACCCAACTTTCGTTATCACCAAATTGGGAGCCAAAGTGAACAGAATGATGGTGGCTGGATTGCTTGAGCGTATGGAACGAAGAGATGGTGACAGTGGGGCAAATTATCGTGGGTCAATTCGAGACCCAACTGGGCTTCACATGTTCAACGTAGGCTCATTCCAACCAGAAATCCATGCACAAGTAGAGGAATTGGTTGCTAAATTTGACCAAAACGAAGAACCAATTTTACTTCTCGCAATAGGAAAAGCCAGTCCGTATCAAACCGACGATGGCGGTGTTTTCACCGGCATGAGGTTAGAGGAGTTCACCATGATAAATGGTGAGGGGTATGCTAATTGGCTAGTTGAAACAGCTGATGCAACTCTTCGGCGCATTGATTTCTTTCAAAAGAGCCGTGACTTAGAATCCTCTGCAGATGTGTACCGTAAGGTGGGGATTCCAGATGACCTTGTTTCTGGATTGATTACAGGTAGGGGTCATTACTCTAGCATTGATCCAGATGTATACATGGTTGGTGTCTTGAGGGCACTTGATTATTCAGAAGGAAATCTTACTACAATTTCGTTGCAGACAGAGTC
Source organism: Candidatus Thalassarchaeaceae archaeon (assembly GCA_963579105.1). Classification (GTDB taxonomy): domain Archaea; phylum Thermoplasmatota; class Poseidoniia; order Poseidoniales; family Thalassarchaeaceae; genus MGIIb-Q1. Next base: position 5,493 of record CAUZFJ010000048.1, on the reverse strand, counting down.
CTCAACAGACGAATCTTCTGATGATTCAGAATCCTCTTCTGAGCAAGTGAAAGAATGGATTTCTGAATACTTGTTAGCCAACAATCCCGGTGATGGTGTACCTTACGATTCAATAATGAATGATTTAGCATCAAAAGGGATATCGAGAAGTGTTGGAGAAGCAACAGTCGACCTATTGATGGATGATGGTTTGGTGTTTGAGCAATCCTTTGGATTCCTTGGTCACATTGACTCAAATTGAGTTAGTTACGCGCTACCTTCAATTAGAGTCCGGCACGTGTCCCTACTTGAGGGGACTCAGATGTCGGGCGGTCTATCCTGTTTCATTCGCTCATTAGACGGTGATTGGTTGCAATTAGATGGTTGCACCGTAGCGATTGAAATTAGGCGTAGATTCCAACGTGAAATTGCTCGTGATGGCGAAGGAGATGATTTAATCGATCAAGGGTCAGAGAGTATGGAATTCACATTGACTGGCCGAATGGACCTCTCAACTTATCTCAAGGCTCAGACAATATTTCGTTCTGGAACCTGCTGGTTCATTGATCCTTTTGAAGAACAAGAGATTAAGGTCTGCTTTGCCCGTATTCGCTACGATAGCGATAGCAATGATTTTGACTTTGTACTCATTGAGGATGTAGTCTGAAGGAGTAATGGATTAAATGGGGGCTCAAGAGGAGGACATCAACCTCATCTACGCTCTCAGGGGTATCCAAGTACTAATTGGTGCTGGAGTTGGGTTGGAGGCTTCAATGACTCATATTGCCAAGGGCGGTTATGGCATCATTTCATCAGATTTTTCTAAGGCTTTATCTGGTGTTAATTCAGGACAGCGATTAGAAGACGAATTACGTCGTCTCATCAATGTATCAAAAAGTTCTGATTACCAGCGTTTACTTACCTCAATGCTCAACAATGTCATCTCAAACACGGATTTGGTAGCGTCTCTTGAACAACAAGCAGCGAGGGCAGAAGAGAATCGAACAGACCGATTGAAGCGTTACATCGAAGATTTGGCAGGTCTCCCAGAAAAAGCACTTATCCTTGGTTTTTTAGCCCCACTGATTCTCGGGCTTTTGGCAATTTCACCATTCTTGTTGGGTGGGTTACAAGGTGTTCCAGGGGTTACTATTCCTCCCGTTGACAAGATGATGTTTGCTTACAAAGGTGGATTACTGGTTACCATTGTCTTCCTTGTATTCATGTTGTTAGGTGCTAAGGCGAAGGATCCGGGGGTGTGAAAATGGCAATTGGAATTCCAGGCCTTTTGGATATGGTAACAGATTCGTTTCTGATGTCCATATTTGTGCCACTGACAATCATTTCAATGGGTGGTGGCTTACCATTTCTATTAGAGAGCAGAAGGTTGAATAAAATAGAATCTGGATTGCCTGAACTTCTTGAAGGAATCTCCACATCTCTTGGAGCAGGTCTTGGATTACAACAAGCCGTGACCTCAATGGCCACTCAAAGGGACGACCTGCTAGGTCACATGTTACGAAAAGCAATAGCTCGTAGTCAGGTGACTACATTTGATGCAGCAATTTCTGAATTTGCTCTTGACACCCGCTCTCAAACGGTTCAAAGGGCCTTTAATCTTCTACAAACCGCTGACGAAAATGAAGCGCCACTGGCAGAAGTGACTTTCTCAATGAGTCTTGAATATGATCGGTTAATGCGTTTGCGAACTAAGAGAACTCTAGACTTGAAAGGTCACGCACTCACCCTTCAGATTCTGATGGCAGTGTTACTGCCAGCAACAATTGGATTCATGTTTGGCCTCTTTGCAGGCCCAGAATCTGGCATTCCGATGGCGCTGTTCCATCCTTCTATGCTACTTTATTTTACAGCAGGCTCAGCATTTTCAGTGATGGTATCGGGAGTAATGTTAGGTAAATCACTAAGTTCATCTGTTTGGTGGATAGCACCATGGGCATTACTCTCTCAGATTGTTTACATGGGTTCATATTTGGTATCATCAATATTTGGTTGAAAATGGAAGTGAAAAAATGAGTGAAGAAATCATGGCAAGGTATGACAATGTTACGATTTACATGGAGCGTAATCACCCTAGTCCAATGTATCATGTTGATGGTGATACGCCGGCAAACCCTTACGGTGCTCTCAAACCACTTTTAGAAGATGATTTACTTGAGGAAGTGATGTACAACGGCGGACAACAATGTGTGAAAGTTGCTCACCGAGAGCATGGGATGTGCCGAACGAATATTTGGATTGAAGATGATGAAGGTTTGAAGATCGCATTAAACATCGCCGCGTTTACCAACGTGCCTTTAGGAGACGGTCCAGGGCAAGTACCACTGTTCGATGGGAGACTGCCTGACGGGAGTAGAGTGAATGGAGTTATCCCACCGGTTTCTCCTGATGGGACTACACTAACTATTCGAAAATTCCGAGCCGACCCGATTACAATCATTGATTTGATTGAGTTTGGTACTATTGATGTAGCCCTTGCTGCCAATATGTGGTGCTGGGTAGATGGTCTTGGTTCTCGCCCAGCAAATTTCATTATCTCAGGAGGCACTGGTTCAGGAAAGACAACAACTCTGAATTGTCTAGGGATGTTCATTCCTTGGGATAAGAGATTGTTGACTGTTGAGGATACCGCTGAATTACAACTATTCCATGACCACTGGTTGCGCATGGAGACCCGCTCCGAGCGTCCTGACGGGACTAGCGAGGTCAATATGGATGATTGCTTGAGGTCAAGCCTTAGAATGAGGCCTGACCGAATTATAGTCGGTGAAGTCAGAGGTCCTGAGGCATCTACTCTTTTGACTGCAATGAATACCGGACACGATGGTTCATTCGGAAGCCTCCACGCAAATACAGCGATGGAGACAGTCACGAGGATGACTAGCCCACCAATGAACGTGCCATCAATCATGATGAGTGGCCTTGACTTGATTATTGTTCAAAGTAGAATTAACAAGGGTGGTAAGCAAATACGCAGGATAATGGAAATTGCTGAAATTGCTGGAATGGAGGGCGACCGGCCTCGTCTAAATCCTATTTGGAAGTACGATCCGGTCACAGATACAACAACTCAAACAGGGGTTCCAAGCAAATTAAGAGAATTGATTTGCAGTGCAGTTGGATGTCGTCCAGCAGATTTTGAGGCTCACGTCAGACAAAGAGAGAAGATTTTGATAGATATGATTTCAAGAGGTATTCGTGACATTGAAGGCGTAGCGCAGATTCTCCAAACCTTCTATTCTAGGCAATGAAAATGATTTTCAATTTTCACCGCGGTTGAGTTTACGAAGCAATGCATCGGCAGCATCAAGTTTTGACTTTACTCTATCAGTTTCAGTTTTTTCAGTGCCATCATCAGAAGTTACAGATTCAATTGTTGGAGGCGCCCTACCCATATCGGAGAGAATTTCACGCATCGAATCAACGACCCCAGACACTTTTTCCGCATCTAGGGAGATTGATGTAGGTAGAGACGGAATGTCTCCAGCGGCAATGTAACCCATTTCAGAGGCTAAGATACCAGCAGCAGAGAGTAATCTTGGTCGAACTTCAGGTTGATTTGGATCCCATCCCCGGCGTTCGAGGAATCGAACAAGAAGTGCATGTTCGGTAGGACCGAATTCACCTTCAGAACGACGGACAATGGTTTCAACAACTCGTTCAAAAGCCTCCATTTGGGTCTCAATCTTGCCAAGTTGAGCCATAGCCTCATCACTAACCTCGTGACTTCTGCGATAGAGCGTCTCCAAGGCTCGATGGCGTCTTGCAGTCACTGGGTCAATCTCTGCCTCACTAGCACGTAGTGATACTTGTAGGTCAAACAACCCGTGGACTCGGCCACTAATTGCAGCCAATTCTAAATCAAGACCAACATCAAGTGCGGCATTTTCAAAATCAACTCTAGCAGAAGCGATTTCACCACCCCGCCTTTCAAGAATCTCATCTAGTCTGTCAAGTAAATTAGGGCGGGCATCCTCTAATTGTCGCAATGCTTGCTTCTCACGCCAAGAACCAGGTAATGTAGAGCGAGCAGAATCTTCTTGTTGCTTCAGTTGAATCATTTGTTGTAATTCATCTAATATTTGTCCGCGCACAACTTCGTGCTCAATTCCAAATCCTAAACGGCCTAAATCTTCAATGAATGCAGAAACATCGTCCTCATCTTGTTCTCGCCCAATTAACAAGAATTCTCTCAGATGGCTTGTGAGTTCAGCCTTACGAGACTCAAGACGTACTAATGCTTCACCAGCTCCTTCATCTAAGGTGATTGGTGTGCTTTGGTCAATTATTTCCTCTTCCAATTCCAAAGGAACTTCCTCAATCACAGGAAGTTCAATTTCTTCCACTGGTGTGACTGGAACTGGTTCATCAACAGTAACTCCATCATCAACCTCAAGTGTCTTCTGGCCAGTTCGCAAACTTTTCTTCACCCTGCCCCATGATTTCTCTTCAGATGCTAGCACTCCAGCAACTCTTCCCATCAGGACAGTTTTGTTGCCTGAGCGTGGTAAATCAAATGTTACGCAAAGTGCATGTAAATCTTCGCGAGTCATATCTCCAACGGTTGAGATATTGAGCTTTTTTGGGTCGCCATTTAGATGTAGCCAAAGTCGACGCATCTTTGCTTTTTTCGAACCAGATTTCTTCACTCCAAATAGTCCAAGGGCTTCGGTCAAATCATTATTTTGCATTTTATTGATGCCTGCATCAGAGAGGTCAAAGTGGTTCAAAACTAGTGTTGCAATCAGTTTTGCCCGTAGTTGTTCAACATTGCCGGTTTTTGGGAGGTTATTTTCAACAGCAAGGTCCCGTAACTCTGCGAGTTTCGCCTGAAAAAGCGAATTTAGCAAATCTGCATTGATGGCCAAACCCCGTTCACCTATGGTGTAGTCTTCACGTTACAAACATCTATGTTGCGCTTGATGAGTACGCGAAAGTGGCAGTTGTAGCAGCAAAAGGGTGAAACCGAGATGTTGTTCAAATGTGGATTGACAACATATTCACTCGTGACCTTGAAACAGTTTCAGAGATCGAGGAATTTGCCATCTCGAGTTCCAAGTTTTACCAGTTTTAACCATTCATCGGAGAGGAAGTTTGTGACTGCCACTGAGTCTTGTAAATCAGCTATTCTTTGCATACTGATTGTAGAGTTTCCTCGATGGCTGACGAGTTCAATTTGAATATCGATTTTTACTTCACTAGTCGTAATTTCACCCTCAGGGTTGACCAGTACATTGCGGGTCAATAGGTCTCGCCTTCGCTCCGCTTCACGAATCAGAGTTCCAGGCTGCCTGTGTCTTACTAGAATACCAACTTTGTTCTTTATTTCTGGATTCATATTTTTTACAAGTGTTTCACTGACTTGCCATGAGGTTTCAGCTTCTTGGTCAAGAAGGGAGGCAATTCTATTACGAGGAAAGCCAGTTCTGCCAATCATAACGATAGTGCCCGCGTGAGGTAGTGGAAGGAAACGGAAAAGTTCGTTTTCGCCAGCAT
>CAUZFJ010000047.1:0-7876 GCA_963579105.1 Candidatus Thalassarchaeaceae archaeon | reverse complement strand
TTCAGTCGCCGCCATAATACCATGAAGTATACTTTCGGCTGGCTCAAGCACTTCTAACATTGATGTGATTGAACCATCTGCACTAACACCAGCGGCGACCATGTTTTCTCTTACTGATGAGCGGAGTTCAAGCAGCGCGTCAAGTGGGTTGACACCAGTATTAGCCGCTAACATCCATGGGATCATCTCAAGGGCTCGGCTGAATGCATCCATACCAAGACGACTTCTATCAGCAATTTTTTCTGCCGCCTCTTTTACTGCTTTTGAAGCAATCATGTGTGATGCCCCCCCACCGGGTAGTAAGGTGCCTTCACTGAGGGCCAAACTAGTCGCCCTGAGAGCATCATACATTCCTCGAATTGTCTCTTCCGCGCCCATTGCCCCTCCAACGAGAATTGTAACTAGTGGGCCTGTGCAATCATCGAAGATAATTCTGTCTTGAACTTCGTCGGTTGCTAAACGACGTTCTGCTTCAAAACGACCAACTAATCCCAAATTCTCACTACTAAGGTCATCAAGGTGTTCAACTAATTTTGCACCACTTGCTTGGGCTAGGTGGACTAATTGTTTGTGGTCAATATCATGTATGACTACTTTCCCAGCTGCTGCAAGACGGTGAAGTACGATTCGATCAATATCTCCGCTAGAACAAATTATTTCTGCCCCGGAAGCAATGATTTTATCAGCAATTTCAGCCAATGTTTGTTCATGAATTACCATGAATTTTTGTAGGTCTTCTGCTGATTGTAATTCTATCTCGGTATCTCTTTTTGATTCCCTCTGTTTGATATCACAATTGAGAAGTGCAACTTTGGCATTTTCTCTGACCCCAGCCATCCTCTCCATAGGGATTCGCTGTCGCCAGAATACTCCAGATATCATGCGAGTATCATTTATTGTGCTGTCTTCCAATTTTTCAAACAAAACATCTTCCGCTTCAGTGCGAATTCCTGATTCTGTTTCATGAGTCACTTTGCTAAGTGCTTCAACTAGCATAATCGCAAAGCGGGTATCCGATCCTGCTGCACGCCCTGTCAATGATGTTGAAGCGACCTTCTGTAACAACTCAGTATCATCTGCTGAACATTTGATTACATTCTCTTCAAGAGCAGAAGCCGCAATTTCAACAGCCATCAAATAGCCATCAACTACTGTGAGGGGGTGAACACCTTTTCGAATTAATCTGCCAGCCTCATCAAGTAAGGCACCTGCAAGAAGAACGGTTGAAGTCACCCCATCCCCTATCGCGAATTCTTGAGTTTGACCTAAGGATACGAGGAGTTTGGCGCCTGGGTTTTTAATCAACAAATCATTCAGTACTCTCGCACCATCAGATGTTACTGCAAATTCACCACTGGTTTTGTACAATCCTTTGTCCAATCCACGCGGCCCAAGTGTGCCTCTGAGTATTGAAGATAGGGTTTTTGCGGCGTGTATCAACTTCTGAGTTACCTCCACACCAGAAGTCACTCTAGTCTCTTGACTAACAATAGGAACTGGCCCCTGTGTACCTTCAACCATACACTCACCCAAATTGTCTGACCTGCGACCCCTTGATGAACCTTTGAGATGTTTGAGAGTAGTATAATTAACCAAATTTTTGGATTAACGGCGTCTTCCTTTACGTTTTGCCCGCCTATCTTTCTTGCCACTGTAGGATTGTTCCCACGCCTTGGCGCCCATGCTTCGTTCAACATCCATATCGTATGAGCTTCGGAACTTATTTTCCGGCGCGCGGAAGCCACGTGGAAGTTCTTTAGCAGATTTGATTGTGATTTTGACTTCGTATTGTTCCTCCAAGCCTTTCACTGTTGAGCCGCCTTGACCTACGAGCACACCAATCGCTGAATCATCAACATAGATTTCTACGCTTCCGCCAGCGAATTTAACGTGATGAATTCTAATCCCATAATCCTCTGAAAGGCGGTCTTTGAGTTGGGCTGAAGCAAGTAATTGCATAGGTGTCATCTCATCACCTGCTGCTTGGCCATCAGCATCAACAATACATATTTGTTCACCAAATGAGAAAATTTCGTTCAAAACCTTACCATCAGGATATCGTTTCACTTGGATAACTGGCCGAGCCAAATCAGATGGCATTCCCGATGGGGCCTTGACTGCCATTGCTAACTGCAATACTTCGCCGATTTCACCCTTTTCAACATGGATTACTGTTGTTAATATCTGCGCTAGAATTCCTAATTCAACTCGACCAATCATTCGCTGAATCGCTTCTAAGGCTGAGGCTGAATGAGTGACACCGAGCAAACCAAGACCTGCTAAACGACAGTCTCCGAATACTTCGAAATCTTTGGTCTTGCGAACTTCATCATAGACGATGAAATCAGGTCTTGCTAGGAACAAAATGTCTGCAGTCAATTCCATTGAACCGCGCGAGTGTTCATCTTCTGCTAGTGGAGCATATTGAGTTACTCTTTGTGGCAACTGCAAATCTCTTGGGCTTTCCATTGTCTTGACTACTGCGCCTTCGCCGTCTAACCAACGAGCAATTGCGCTTGCCAGAGTTGATTTACCTGAACCGGGCATTCCGCTTACCAAAGTCCCTTGGTTTTGCAAATCAGCAATTAATTTCAGAAGGTTTTCGTCTAAATTATAATCATCGAGGTCTGGTTGAGCCACTGGTCGGACAACAATCATTTCCCACCCATCAGAAAACGGTGGCCAGCAAATTGTTACGCGTAAATCCCCAACTTGCATCACTTTGCAACCATGGCGATCAATTTCTACAAAACAATCACTACGCGTGCCACTATTTTGCTCAAGAGTTATTTCCAAACCTTGAGATATTTCTTCGATTACTGAACTACTAAACGCCTCCATCTCAAGTTCAACGACTTCTAATTCAGTAATGTGGCCGCGTTTAACGCGGGGTGGGCAATCAGCCTTCATAAAAACAGTACTGACTGTAAGGTCTGAAAGCAAATTTTCCAGTGCATCTGGAATTGAGGGGTGGTCACCAAATTTTGCCATGATTTTCTCCTCAGATAGGTTCTCCTTCGAAGTTAGTCATACACCAATATATTAGTAAAACCGAAGAGATGGTCATTGATATCGCACCTACGAATGGGAATCCGAAAGTACTAGACATTAACACATACAATATAGCGCCAAGAAGGGTGAGGAAAATCATATTCCCAATAGTTGCTACTCGCAAATCCAAGCCTGAAATTACCTCATTTCGGTTTGCTAAAAGCCACCATACTAAGGCAAAAATAGCAACTAATGTAACATAACCTACAATCATTCCAACTGTTTGACCAAGTGCTGAAACATAGAGATTGTACAGCGGTCCGAGTAGAGATTGTGCTATATTCATATCTCGCCCCACCTATGCCTGATTCTTGAATGCTCTTCATCATTATTGGAAGAATTACTCTCTCCCTGCTGACTTTAGTGCTAAGGAAACCATAGCCACACCCTCCAAGCCCACTTTTCCTGATGCAAAGGGGATGTCATTATTCTCACCATTTACGTGCGAGATGAAGGCTCTCAATTCTGCTGTTAAACTTGGCTCACCAAGTGGTAATTCAATGCGTTCCCGAGGCGCCGCATCAAACCCTCCCCACTGCTGCCCATGAGCGTTATTGGGGTGGTGGTGAATCCATAATCCAGAGTGGTCAAGATAATCAATAGCCAATGAAGCATCTTGGCCAATTATTCTCAATACCCTTACTTTACCTTGGATTCTGCTTCGCCATGATACTGTTACTACTGCTGAAACACCATTTGGATTACAGCCTGAATTTGCTGCAAAGCCCATCTCAATGATTGCATGGTCCTCAATCTTAGGATTATCAGAAGGTAAAGCCAAACAATTTATTTTGCTTGGTTCAATATCACCCATCAAATCCTTCATGATATCCATATCATGAATTGCTAAGGCTGCAATAACCCCAATGTCTGGTCTTGGCTCCCTGACGGAAAGACGGTCTGATTCAATGTGAAGAATCGGACCAAGTGTTCCGTCAGCGATGAGTTCGGCTGCTTTACGCACAGCAGCGTGATATCGGAACAAATGGCCAACCATCAAGACGCGCCCTGTTTTTTCTGCACAATCTAGAACTTCTTTCGCCTGCTCTTCACTCATTGCTAATGGTTTTTCAACTAAGACATCAATTCCTTGTTCCATCAATAAAATTGCTAATGGCGCGTGTTGAGGTGTTGGTGTAGCAATTGTTGCGGCGCCAACCCCCAATGATTTGAGTTCGTTAGCATCAGTACACCACTGGCAATCAAATTCTGTTGCCATTGCTTCTGCACGCTCTGCATCAACATCACATACAATTAGATTAGATATCAAGCCACTTGATTTCAGAGCGGCAAGAGTTCGGACGTGGTTACGCCCCCAATAGCCGGTTCCGACTACTGCTATCTTCAAACCCATTGACCGGCCGAACCTGCGCCCCTCTTTCACGCTACCGGAATACCCTTTTGATGACTCAAGCCGGTGGTTTGTCTGATATAGGGTGAGTAGAAGCGGAAATCATGGTCGGGCTGTTAATTGCCGCTGTTCGGGACCTAGACCCGCCTGCCGGCGGCGCCGAAATGAGTCTCGCTACACTCCTCAAAGGGGTGTGCGAACCTGGGCCACTTTCTGAAGCAGAAGTCCTCTATTTACCAAGTCATGATTCACCTCATGTTGACCCTGCACAACTAGAACAAGCATGGCGGGCAAAAATATTCCAATCCGATGCCCGCGGTGGCGCAACTGTTCTCACTTCAGATTCAGAACTGGAAAGGCTGACTATAAATCATAAAATTGAAGATTTTTGGTCAGGTATTGCTTGGCGTCTTAGGGGAAAAAGTGGTCAACCAAATTCAAGATTTCAGCGACTACATTTAAGAAAAAGTAACAAGAAATTTGCTAAATTGTTGAAAGGAAAAATTGCGAAAGCAAAGGAACAAACTGAAAAAAGTGGCTTACCAGTGATCGGTGTAACTCAATTACATTGGTCAGCAGGCGCGTCAGAAGTTTTCAAAGAATTGAATATTCCATATTTGGTTTTCGTGAGAGATGAATTACAATTCATTCAGCCTGACCTTTATCGTTCAAGTTTAGAGGGCGCTGCCGCAATATGCTGTGCAGGAGAAGGTTTGGGTCAGCAAGTTGCGAGCACATTCAAGGTAAAAGCAATCAGAAATGTGCGCCTGCCAGTAGATTTCGCCAGTAGATTTGGGTCTATTGAAGAAATTGAAACAACTAGGGCGGCGGGACTTTCAAATCGTATTAAAAATAATGATATTGGTATACCAAGAATTTCAATTGTCGGTGTGACCCCCGAAAAGGGTTATGAGTTCTATCAACTCCTCTTACCTCATCTCTCCAACCTTTGGCCAGAAGCACGGGTTGACGTTTATGGGGGTGGGGCTTACGCTGAGGAATTAGGTAAGTTTGACAATACCACATGGCATGGGCACACACCTGTAAGTGAAGTCTTCAGCCGCTGTGATGTTCATCTCCTAACAGTGGTTTCAACTGGTTCTTGGGGCCGAGTCATCAACGAGGCAGGGTTGTTTGGCGTCCCATCTGTTTCGATATCAATAGGTAGCCAACCTGAAGCGGTTGGCAAAGGTGGCATAATTGTTGACAAAACAGCTGATTTAGATGCGTGGGTTAACGCACTACGCGCCACATACACACAACGAGAAGAGTTGGGTGAATTAGCGAGGAAGCATGCTAGGATTGTTGACCATCGGCGTTCTATTGCTGCCTTCCGCTCGGTCATAAAGGAGTTCTCAGAGGGATTGTGATGGCTTATACTGAGGTCTCATTCGACGAGGCTTCTGCCCTCGTTAACTTAGCAAACATTGCAAAATTAAGAGGAATAATACCACTTAAGGGTGGTTGGGCTAACTCAAATTATTTAGTCACCTTAGAAGATGAAACCGAACTGGTTTTGAAAGTCTGGGATGAACGGCCCCCTTTGGAAGTTGAAAAAATAATTGAACAATGTTGTTGGTTGGAAAAGCATGGAGTTCCTACACCAAACCCATTAATTCTAAAAAATGGTGAGAGAATGGTTGTCAAGAATGGACAGGCGTGGATGTTAATGCCATTCGTGAGTGGTGGATGGCTTCCTTCTGACCCGAAATCACTCTATGATTTGGGCAAGGTGCAGGCAAATCTTCACGAGGTGCCGATATGTGATGGTATTTCTTCAACTTTTTCAATTGGATATGTTCTTTGGCAGAGGATTATTGATGAAGCAAATAAAAATAATGCTATCACCCCATTTATTGAATTGTTGCAAACAGAAATGGTGGCATTAAAAGAAAGTATTCCAGATGATTTGCCGCGTGGAATTATTCACGGAGATCTCTATCCCGACAACGTAATTGGGGTAGAAGGCGAGGTACGAGCATTACTAGATTTTGAAGAAATTTGTATCGAGTCCCTAGCCATGGATTTAGTTACAACATATGTTGGATTCGGATGGAAAGATGGTCTGCCTGACAGTGAATTATGGCATTCTCTACTAGCAGGTTACGAATCTGTTCGGCCTCTCAATGATGCTGAAAGAGCCGCACTTCCAGACCTGCATAAGTATTCTGTATTGGCTGTTGCAGCATGGAGGTATTGGCAATTTGTCATGAATATGCCAGGAACTGAACACACGAATAGGTATGTTGAGATGGTTGAACGATTGGATAAAACTCTCCCATTTTGAGTTGCTTTACTTGTTTAGTCAAAGTAAAACATAGGTAAAAGGCTCCATCCCCCACGAGTGGGACATCATCGCCCGACGCATCCTAGCATCCAACTTGGTGTGGTGGGTCAATAGACCCGGCCACTCTCAAGCTGGACACTTTGGATTCGTACACGACCATTCTCCATTTAGGAAAAAGGTGTTTTTATGGCAAATTGGACAAAAATATCCTTTCGACATATCGAGCTCCTCCTGCACTGATAACAAATGAGCCCATTACCTCATTCTCATAACTTTCACCGCTAATGATGGCAGCACGGGGATGGGCCCCGTATATTCTAGTAGTTCTGATTGTGAGCCCAGCTCGTGGAGAATCCACTAGGGGTTTTCCCGAGGCATTCACTCTCATCGAAAAGGCCGAGTTATTTGGCCCTAATAAAACCTGTTATTGATTGTAACACATTCATTAAAGTGTTATTGATTGGGTTTTGTTAATGCTTTATTATCGTTGTATTGCTTCAATTTATAGTAAAACTATTGAGCGTAAGACATATGAAGTTAAATGGATTGGGCATCAATGGGTGGCGGTGGATGGCACGAACTGGTAAGCCCTCACCCCTGCCAGAAGTATTGGCCGAGTTGGAATCAAAGCAACAGGATTGTGGGCGTTGTGGGCACTCACGCGGTACATTATTTCGAGTAGAGCACATCGTTCCCCGCATGAAGGGTGGTACAGATGACCTCTCAAATCTTCGTCTAATCTGTGCTGAGTGCCATGTTGAGCGGCCGCGCACAAAGATGCTCAATCTTCGAGTAGATTGGGGTGATTGGGATCGCATGAGGGAATTATCTGAACGGTATAGTGTGAGTGTGAGCGATTTAGTCCGTGGGATGATAAATAAATCATTAGAGGGTGACATCGTAGGTATGGACACATCTGGTAAAATGTATTTAATTGAAATTAAAGCAGTCGCAGAGCGAGAGGCTGAAATTGAATCTGAAGATTAGACTATTGAAGTTTGTATTGTTTCAAGGGCTAAAGCAAGGGGGCCACCAAATATTTATCCAAATGCTACTAATTCTTGTGTTGAACCAAAAATTGAGTTCCCCTCGTGTTGAACAATAATTTCCATTTTACCCGCCCTCTTTTTCACTGATTATTTTGGGGGTGATAATCTAAGTGGAAGATTATACTTGAAATGGTGGTT
>CAUZFJ010000046.1:0-7949 GCA_963579105.1 Candidatus Thalassarchaeaceae archaeon | reverse complement strand
GATGCTGACATTTACGTACAATTCCAATACATCCATTGTACCTGATGCGACAGATTTACGCGGTTCTCCCATTGACCACCCTTTCAAGAACAGGGCAAATGTTCCTGGTTCTTGCGTAGTTGGCACACTAATCTCGAGATTCTTAGTTACTGACTGGCCTGGGTCAAGTGACACTTGTAGAGGGAACCGAATCTGCCAACCAAATGGCAGTAGCCATTCTTGTTGTCCTTCAATCGTGTTTGGATCATAGAACGCAAAGCTATCAAACACATTTCCAATGTTTGTTATGGTAATAGAGAAAATTGCGGTTTGACCTTGTTCAACATCGGACGTTTCGTGCGAGGTGTCGAGTTGTATTCCGTGAACCACATCCATCATTGTCAGAGTCAGCCTATCGGAACGTATAGCGGGATCTTTGTGAGATACCGCTGAAACCGTCACATACGAATTTTCGTCATGATGCGCCTGATAAACTGATGGCGCTCTTACTCTCAAATATATTCTAGCAGACTCTCCACCCTTTAGGTAAATATCTGTATCTGGGAAGATAGCGGTGTGGTTGTTAGCAAAGAACATCGTCATAGTCCAGTTGCCTGAATTACATTGTTGAGAAATACCGTGTGCTTCAGCAATTTCTTGCGGCACAATACACATCATGCTGAGATTTACAGAATATGTGTCGGCAACCAAATCAACTGGTCCAGGTGTTGTATTGTTGATTGTCATATTGAAGATGGTCTCTTCTCCAGGCTCAATAATGTGTAGCCAGTCTGCTTCTCCGTTTTCTAGGAAGACATCAACTTGACCGGTCAAAATATGTGTATAGCAAATCGTGTACATGTTGTTGTTGGAGGAACCATCACACTTTGTTGTATCAGACCATGCCATGTGTGCACCACTGCCAAGGTCGTTTGCAAATGCTGGTGGCTGCCCCATTTCCGGTGCGCGGCCGCTATTGGGCCCCAACTTATCAGATGCCCACTTTGTTACTGGTGTTGGCTCCCATTCATCAAGAATGTATGAAGCAAGTGAGTTTAGAGGGATTCCATCTGGATATGCATCGTTAGTGTGATTCAAGCGAGTGTACATTACCTCTTCACCAGCAGTTACATTGGAATTTTCTAACCATGCGATGTGAATGTTATCTTGAGCGTCTGCCAAAATAGATGGCATGTAAGATGATGGACCCCATGGCCGGCCTGGTGGGATGTTGTTCTTACCTTCAAATTCGGAAATTGGGTAATCGTAAATTTGTTTGATACCATAGGTTGGTAATCCACCGGGGACACCATTCCATTCACTTGAGCCACGTAGTCTTAGGCGAGAGTACCAAACTTCGTAGTTGTCATCTTTGTCAAATCCATAACCGCGGGCATCCATCCAAGCAAGGTGAGTGTTTCCACTTGAATCGATTGCAATTGATGGATGCAGACTAAATGCATCGTCAATAGTGATTCTAGTATCATTTACTACGACAAGGTTGCCGTCTCCATTAGAATCAATCGAAGGCCCGATTCTCTCATAGTATGAGTTTCCAGTGACTGAGTGTCCTGGGTCACCATATCCCCAAGAGTTTGGTGGATTATCGATGAGTGAATGAGGGTCTAGAACTGTTAGATAGATTTCACGAGAGTTGTTAGTTGCAAGATAAATCATTGCCTCCACTAGAAGATTCATTGAATTTGAACCACCTGACGGGAATGCGTGGGCTTGGCCACCTGCATTCGTATTTCGAACGGTTGAGCCGGGGCAAATTCTTGGCCCGGTTGATGTTTGCCCGTTCGGACATTTTGCCATATCGATACTCGCTGAAGCGACACCTTGGTTGTTTCCGGAATACAATGGAACAGGGGTTACACCGGCAAGGACACAAGCGTCGTGTGCTTCGTTAATGCTCTGTGAATCTTGTTGGTCAATTGGGTGACCTCCGTATGGCCCTTCATCAGAAATAGGCATTACAATCTTAGTTGCATTAGGATTCCATTTGTGGTCGCGCTGAGTTGGTGGATTACCTGGTACATTACCACCTGCATCCTTCCATGAAAGACAAGCCCATGTTGAACCTGGACCCCAGAATTCAGAGTAGTATCCACCATCTGAAGGTAGATTAGTTGCGGCGCCACCGTAGACAACTTCTGTCAACTTTCGAATTCCACCTGAATGATCAGATGGGTTAAGTCCCAGTGCGGTTGGGCGAACATTTCCACCTGAACCACCGGTTGCATACGCGGTTGCGCAAGTGCCACCACTGGCAGCACCTGGGGTATTACCGCTGAGAAGATACAATGTTTCGTAAACCGAAATGTTTGCATCCATCAGCATTGGTTTGATACCACGGAAATAACCACCGCTTGACCATTGGCCACCATAAAACACAGTGCACATGTCCCCCCATTCTTGGTACATAGAACCTGATGTGTCAATTGGTGCTGCGAATTCCACCTTTCCTCCACGGGTATCGTCCCATACAATCTGGACGAAGTCGTTGGCGTCAACAGCTATGTCTGGGTGTCCTTTGTGACCAATGATTGGTGTCAATAGGGTGTCATCAATTGCAGTTATTGCTTCTCTAGTAGAGAGGTCAACATCTAGCATTGTGTAGTATATCTGTGGTTGCTGGTAAAATTTATCAAGTTGCTCATACGCATCTTGCCAAACAATGTGAACCGAGCCTAGCGAATCGAGTGCTATGGCTGGCCATCCCCTGTCTTGATTCCGTTGACTAACTATGAAATCATCAACCATTGAAAGAGTTGAATCATCGCCCGGTGAGCCGTCTTGAGGGTGGAATGAAGGGTCCAGGAGAGTGTACACAATTGAGTGCTGACCAGCAGTGTTGGTCCAAACAATATGCACCATTCCGCTATCATCTACTTCAATATCTGGATTCCAAGAACGGTGCGCACCAGTATTGGATATCTGTGTTGCAGATATCACTGTTTGCGCTCTTGCATCTAACATTGTGTAAAACAAATGTTGGGTATTCCTACTCCAAACAATATGGATATTACCATCTGCATCAGAATCAACTGCCGCCATTCTATCATTCACTTGGCCGCCATCGACCACTTGTACTGCATCTGTGATGACTACTTGGGCTGCTTCTGCATCTCCAATTGTTGGCGAATAGCCTGCCAAAAGGCTACTCATCACCATTAGTAAAACCATCATCACACTCTTATTTGTGTCATTCATTCTTTTCGACTCCTTCAGTATCACTACTGTGTTATTGTGAATGCCATAGATTTGGTACTTAACCGCGACGCTTTGCGGTCATATTTTTATTTGAAATACCGGATAAGAAATCTAACCATAAATCAACAGATTCAACAACGAATATTTCACCTTTCATTGCCATTCTGACGGATCAAAACCAGAGCCGAAAGAACCACCTTCATCAGTAGACACAACATTGTCTCGCTGTGGTGGTAAACGTTGTACACCTTGCTGTTGCTGCCAGTCATCAACGGGTCCTGGTTTACCAACCCCCGGCCCAAATGAATATTTTATTTCATGGATTAATGCTAGTTTTGTGAGCCACAAATGACGAAGTGTTTGCATCAACTCATTCTGACTCAATCCATCTGTCCAAATTGGTTTGCTAAGATTAAACGCTTGAAGTGGCCCGGGTGGACTCTCTGTGGAATTTCGTACGTGTAAAACCCAATCAACCCCACTACGAGTTAAGTGAAGCCGGCTTTCGTGTAACCAACCTTCCCAACCAGAATCGTCTTCCTCACTTCGCTTAGACATTGCATCTTGTTGACCTACATCTACTTGGGTGACTGTTGAAACTACTACTAAATTCCGCTGTTTTGGTGATGCAATATTGAACACATGGCCGTGAGGGGTTGGTGGGTAACGCACCATCAGGTGAAAATCAGCGCGCTGGTCGGGTCGCTCTCTGACCTCAAGCCCTTCACTGATTAGCCAATCGCGTATATTGGCCTCGTAATCACCACTCATAGAAGTCGTGAGGATGGCAGACTATTTGAGCGCACCGAGCATCTCTGATAAATTATCAAACTCAGTTCTGAGAGAATCCCAAGCCTTCGTACGGGATGAGGAATAAGAACGGATATTTCGCCTAATGTCACAAGAAATACGGAGAAAGCACCTACACGCGAAAGCACTCACATCGGTGATAAACCAAAGGAAAAGAAATAGGGTGGGTACCATAATATAAGCTGAATAATCTGAAAAATGTCCCATTTTCAATAACACCAAGGCTGTACCAATATGAATTAGTGGACGAATAAAGACAGTGCCAAGCATTGTTGGCATCATATGGAAAGTTGTTCTTTTATCAACGGCCTCGCTATTGAACTTTGCAAGCAAGAACCCAATGAGAGATTGGATACCATTACCAACAATTGTGAAAGGTAATGCAAAAGCGATTAGAGGTGTGATAACCAATGCCAATGCTATATTTTTCCAGTTTATCTCAGCAGAGGTGGGGTGAGATGCGCGAGCGTCTAGGCCCATTTCATGAAGTGTTTTAGCGGCTTTACGCGCACGTTCAGTTAGTTTGGAAGTGGACGCTAAATCCTCTTCACCACACGCCTCTGGCCCTTGCCATACTTTACCTGACGAACCGCGCATTTGGTCGCGAATTGCGCGCCCGTGTAATACTTCTTGTTGCCAAGTAGTCAAGCGTTTTCCTGCTAATTCAGCATCAAGGTGACCAAGCAATAACCATGCCCGCCATGTATCAATATCGGGGGCATCAGGGGTTAGGTAACCTAACCTATCTCTCATCTCATTTCGAACAGTGATGGTTGTTTCTTTATCTGGCTCAACCCATTCACCAGCAAGTAATTTCTCGCCATGGTTTTTATCAGGGAGTTCGGGAAGATGAATAGGCTCAGCAAATTCAACCAAGACTTCTGAAAACCACGCGTGGGGGTCACGAAAAGTAAGGCCTACCGGTAAAATTACAGGGACATCATTACCAATTTCTCTTGCCAAGGCTGCAGCATTGAGGGCTGAACGAACTGGTCCTGTTCGTAAACGATGAATATACCACTCACTATGAGAATGCCCTTCTGGTAACAATATAGATGCTTGACCATGAGCGAGTTTTGATGCAACCGTCAACATACTTGCAGAATTAACCCGCGTCGCTGTTTCATCATCAACAAACCCTCTCAATCTCTCTGCTTGGCGAAGCAATGGTTGAACCCCCATTCTCCTACCCCACCAACCAATGATGGGTCCTGTGAGGACGTCTTGTCGGCCAGCGAAAACAAACTTCTTGTTGATTTTTAGAACAATCAATAATGGATCTATCATACCTGCTGTGTGCCACGCTACTGCAAGTACTCCTGGCCCATCATTAGGATCTTTGCCATGATAATGGTACCAAGTTCTACTCATCACGTAATCATGGCCATAACGCATCATCGTACGAATAATTGGCCAAAAACCAGCAGATGTAAGATGGGTATCAGAAAAATCGGGTTTGTGAAATTTGAGAATACGCTCAAGATTTACATTGCTTGAACGCTTTGTGAGTGGGGGTAATTCATCACCACGATGGTCAACACCCTCTTCCATACACCTTCGGAGATGGCATCAAACCATCAATACGCCGGGTGTTTAATCCTCGGATAATTCGTCTGCAAGATTTGTTAGCGCAGAAAAATCAGGATCTACTGTACCTGGTGGAGGTGTGTTGGGAAACATAGCCAATGCACTCTTGGCACCATCTCCGTGTTTTCTAGGGATGACATGTACGTGCACATGTGGAATCTCTTGACCTGCTGCCGGCCCGTCATGAACGACAATTGTGCAATCTTGAGTTCCAAAATGCTTACACAATTTTTCCGAAACCATTCCTACACCTTCCATCAAAGAGTGTTGGCTCTCCTTACTCAAATCCCTAATCCTTTGTTTTTGTTCTACAGGTACTACAAGCGTGTGGCCTTCTGCTCGTGGATTAATGTCAAGAAATGCAACCCACAACTCATGCTTAGCAATGAAGGATGCAGGAATTTCTCCTTCAATTATCTTAGTAAATAAACTCGGCGCCATTAGGCACAAGCCCCCGGAGGTGTCCATACAAATTCGATACCTTTGTGACTAGGTCCTGGCCAAGTAATACGATGGCTTCCACCAATCAAATCAATTGTCCCGTCGCCATCAATATCACCTGAATCAAATGTCATTACATATCTCAAAATTTGGGTGCTTTCGTGTCTAGTGAATTGCTCATTACCATCATTCTCTAAAATTACTATATCAATTCGGTCCCAATCAGGAAAGAAATCTGTAATTTGCAACGTTCCAACCACGATGTCAAGGTCGCCATCATCATCGATGTCAACCGCGTGACCTGTGAACGCACCCCACACATTGGTTAATCGGTGACGAGTGAATTCCCCTGTACCATCATTCTCTAGCCAATTCACACCATGATAAGTATGAGGGTCAATCTCTCCTGGTAAATCCATATCAAGAGTATCGCCATTGGAATAAATAATGTCAGAATCACCGTCTTGGTCGAGGTCAACTACCTCTAATCCAGACATTCCGTAGAACGTTTCATCTTCGTTTACTAGAGAATGCTTGGTGAAGTTGCCCGCACCATTATTTCGATAAATGTTGATTTCTTCTGATACCTGAGAAAGGGAAACCGCGATGTCCAAATCTCCATCACTATCTAGGTCAAATGGGAATGCGTGGATAACACCTGAGCGCCCATCGATATTATGTCTGAGCCAAGTATTGTTTTCACTTTGCTCTAACCAGAATAAACTACCCTCTAAATTGCCGAACTCACAGACTACTAAATCTAAATCCCCATCAAGATCAAAATCACCTGATTCGGCACATACTGTTCGACCAATTCCATCTATCAATGTAACCTGTTGAAACTCGCCGCCTTCAAGGCCCTTCAGCATCACGACTTTACCAACTAATTCGTCTGCTGGAGGGAGAATACCAATATCTGCAACGATGATATCGGTGAAACCATCCTCATCTAAATCAACAATATGTGTTCTAACTGGAGCAATGAATCCATCGCTGAACACTTGCTCAACACAACCATCCCCATCACAGATTACCCTAGTAATTGTACCATCCAAAGGGTGGGTTGAGAATATTTCATCCACCCCATCACCATCTAAATCTGCTAATCTAATGTTAGCTGTTGTAACCCCATCAGGGTCGGGTAAATATTCTATTGTTGAAAGCCCCTCTTGACACGGTTCTTCGTTTGGAGAGGACACACAACCTGAAAAAAATACGCTCAAAACCATGAGTATCATGATAATTGGGTGAAGTCTCATGGTTGTCGCAGGTTGGCGGAGATGGTCAACATTGCGGCTATTCAATGTAAACGAATTACTCGTCACTGAGTTGATGACTGCCACAAGATTCAACCCGACCCATTGCTGACTCAACAGCATTTAGAGAGACTTTTACCATTCCTTCAAGACGGAATACCTCAACTAATTCAGTATTCATTACCGGACTCTCATCTGATAAAGTGATTTGAGTCTCAGCAAGTTGTGAAAGTCGTTCTGCGGCACCAGTTAAGGAAGCCCCTTCACGGCTTACCCCCATTGAATCTGACATAATTGAATTCAATTGAGTTGAAACTTGGCCCCTTGTCATTCCAGAATCTGTTGTTGCTAATAATTTACCAAAGCGGTCTGCCGCTGCTGCCAAAGCGGAATCAATCGCATCAGAATCTGAAAAATGGGAATCTGCGGCATGTTCTGCGGCAGAGGTACCAGCATTAGAACCACCATCGAGAGATTCCAACAGCCTGTTTCCAACAGCCATGTCTGCACCATGGAATCCACTGCAAGCACAGTCGCCAGCAACAAATAATCCGCCGTGCGAAGAAACCTTTCCAGTCATATCACAAGGTACCCCACCAATCGTGGTTGAAACTTGAGGGGAAATTGGGATTACTGTCTCGCTCATTAGACCACCAAGGC
>CAUZFJ010000045.1:0-8036 GCA_963579105.1 Candidatus Thalassarchaeaceae archaeon | reverse complement strand
TACCTGATCCTCTGGCTCGCTATGAACAAGATGGCCCTAAATTAGATGTCAAAGAAGACGGTGAAGAATGGGTCATCTATACCGATAACGAAGAAGATGGGAGATTTGCTACTGAAAAAGAAGCATATGAACAGATGAAAAAATTACTCAAAAAATCTGATACACTAAACTCCCAAGAAATGATTTTTGGTGAACACCCGCGCCATCACCGATACCGCGCATTATACAATACTACACCACCACAAATCACCGCTCGGTTCCTGTTCCATACATTCGCGGTAATGTTCCTCGTAGGAGTTTGGCTTTCCTTCCCAACCGGAGGAGAAAGAGAAGGTACAGTTCCATTCTTAATTGGCGGTCTAATAATGGGGGCTATTTCCGTCACTTTTTCATATTTCCAAAATAAGAGGGTCATGGAAGCGTGGGATACCGTAACATCAATTGTAAAATTCGTTGATGCAGGTCATAATGAGTTGGTTGGTCAAGTTCGACCAGCATCATTTGAGCCTTTAGAGACCGTACATGTAGACAACTATCGTGATTCTAGTTGGACCTTTGACAATCTTGTTGGATGGGGTTGGACATACAGCATTTACCATTGCTGGCAAGAGAGATACCAAGATAAAGATGGAAAGTGGCATACTAGAACCGAATGTGCATGGAAATCGATTCGTAGTAAAGGTAGTTCTTCTCCTTTCATGCTACATGATGGGAGTGGTGGAATAATCGTTGACCTACCGACATTCAGAGATTCATCTTTTGGGGGCCCAATTTGGCAGAAAGATAGCCCAGGTAGCAGAGGGGGGGATCACCTCTACACCAAAGGTGATGTGAGAAAACATCGATGGGTGTTATACGGATTACAATTAGGTGACCCAGTATACACAATGGCGCGTGTCAAAAGTCGCCCCCACGATGAGATTGCAAGAGGGACCGTTTCAGAAAATGCAAGCAGAATCCATCACACATTAATTGCAGTTGGAGAAGATGCACCTCGTCGACATGCAGTCATCCAAAAAGGAACTGAGTTTTCAGTTCTGAAGGCTAAGTCTTCAACGATCAGCCGATATGGTGCAAGCGCTATGCTCGTGATTAGCAGTATGCTCTTGATTTTAACAGCAGTATGATTACTCATCTTCTGCCATTTTCTCTTTCAATGCAGCTAGTTCGGCCTTTGCCCTCATCAGTTCGGTTTCAGCCTCGATTGCAGCAATTTCATCCTTGAATCCTTCTGTCTTCAAATCGGCTTCGGATTTCTCTGACTCAACAAAACTACCCAAACTTGCCCTTCTATCAAACATTTGTTCAACTTGTTCTCTAGAGTACAAATCAAACAAGTCAGCCCGCTCAAATCCGAACATACGTGCAACTAGTAAAGTGGGGAACATCTCGGTGACAGTGTTGTAATTCTTTGCGGCTTGATTGTATTCTTCAACCTCGTTTGCCATTTTTGCTATTGCTTGAACACCTTCTTCAAGTCCTGCTACTAATACATGGTGAGAAGTCAATTCAGGGTTATCTTCTGCAAATGCAAGAACCTGCGGAATTACTGAATCTAATAGGCCGTTTGCTGCCATCATATCGGCTCTGTTACCACTACTCTTGGCGGATGCAAACTGTTTACGCGCATCAATAATCTTGTCATATACCGATGACTCCAATCCTAATTGTGCTAAATCGGTTTCTTCAACAAAAGCAATCTTCTGGTCTTTTACTCCTATCTGAGTTTCTAAATTTTGATATTGATTTTCAACTTCATTGCGCAAGTCAACCATACGATTGTATGCACTAATTATCCAAAAAATTAGCATTAACAGTACAATAACGACTACTACTGCTCCTAGTAACAAGATTCCTGCCATGACCGCGCGAAAGTTAAGTCGCCTATCAGCCTATGGCTGTAAAAAATAGTAAATCAATGGGGTATTTGATGAAGGGTCGGCGCTGGGATGGTAATTGACACGCGGTAGGCAACAGCAAGGGAAGGTGGTGACATGAAGGGACAGATGAGCAGTTTTGATGTCGCAAGAATTGTCGCTGAACTTCGACCTTACATCGGTTCACGAGCACGTAAATCCTATCACCCACATTGGGAGCAAGTGGTTCTAAGGCTCAATCCGAAGGAGGAAGCATCAGTTGATCTGGTAGTTGTCCGTGGTAAGAGAATCTATCTCTCAAGACGAGACAGACCAATGCCTCCAAACCCCTCTTCTTTTTCGATGCTGATGCGCAAACACCTGATGAATGGCCGTTTTGTTGACGTGAGACAGCACGGTTTTGACCGTATTATCACTCTTGATTTTGAGACCGGAGATGGACTAAAAAGTCTAGTTATTGAGATGTTTCGCGATGGAAATGTATTGCTTCTCGACTCAGAAGGGGTCATTATTCAGCCATTAACCAATGTAAAATATGCTAAACGAGTTTTGAAGCGTGGTGAAAACTATGAGTTTCCGCCAGCACAAGTTGACCCAAGAACTCTGACTGTCGAAGAATTAGCACCATTATTAGCGGCGAGCGATGCAGACATTGTCAGAACATTAGCAAGCCGAGCAAATTTGGCTGGTGCTTATGCTGAAGCAATTTGTGGAATTGCTGAAATTTCTGTTGACAGAATGGCTGTTGATTTAGATGATGACGAAATTGCAGATTTGGTCAGCGGTCTACATTCACTAACACAAAAATTAGACCGCGGTGAAGGCGGATTGGTGATTTTGTCAACAGCGGCGAAAGCACCTTTGCAGGAATCTGGAAACAATCCACTAGCGCTTGATGCAGTCTTTGAAGAACATGCAAGAGAAGCCTTACCTTTCGCATTACCAGCAAATGAAAACGATTTTACCATTGAATTTCCAAATCTTGCAGCAGCAGTAGACGCTTGGAAAGGCGGCTGGGATGCAACAGCAATGGCACGCCGCCAACAAGAAAAGGCGGCGCAAATGGTTGATGATCGCCAACAACGTGACGATGGAAGTTCACTTGAGCGCCGCTTAGTTCAGCAAGAAAGAGCAATCATTGGTTTCGAAGCAAAGGGGGAATCTCAACAACAGCTTGGCATTTTAATTCAAGAGAATTGGGGTCATATTGACACTCTACTGACTCAAACTTTGTCAGCAATTGAAGCAGATGGTTGGGATAATATCCGTGGCAAAGTCAGAGATATTGAATGGATTGAGTCGCTTGACCCAGCCAAGCGAACGATGAAGGCGTATCTGCCAGACGAGGATGGCGAGCCAGACCAAAGAATTGAGTTACATATTGACCAATCGGTACACCAAAACGCGCAACGATATTTTGATGCGGGACGCAAACAAAAAGACAAAACAATCGGTGCGAAAAAGGCGATTCAAGAAACCCGCGCTAAAATCGCTAGCACTGAAAAGAAGCGAGCAAAGGAGGACGCTGCTGGAAAACTTCACACAACTAAGAGAAGTAAGCAGTTGTGGATAGAGAGGCACCGATGGGCAGTGGTTGGGAAAGGTCACCTCATTTTGGGAGGAAAGGACGCCAAAGGAAACGATGCAGTTGTGAACAAGTACCTCAAGCGCGAAGACCTGTATTTCCACGCTGACCTACACGGGGCACCATCCTGCGCACTCAAACTCAAAGAAGGACTTGAGGTTGACCCACACCCCCTCCCAGGATTGCCCGAAGGCGTCCCAGCACTACGTTTAACTCAAACATTTGAGGCTGAAGAATTCTCTGAAAAATCTATCAAAGAGGCCGCTGAATTAGCAGTTGTTTGGAGTAGAGGTTGGTCAAGCGGAGGCGCCGCGGCAACTGCATTTTGGGTAGAACCACCCCAAGTTAGCAAGACTGCTGAAACAGGTGAAGCACTTGGCAGAGGAGCATGGATTGTGCGCGGAAAGCGCAATTGGCTACGCGATTTGACCATGGAGATGACGTTAGGAATGGCGGTCGTCAACGGAATTCCATTACCGCTGGTTGGCGCTCATGATGCAGTCACAAAATGGTGTGAGCGCTGGGTCAGAATTGGCACTGGTACCATCAAGAAAGAAGCAATGGCCAACAAGATTGCAAAGGCGACCGGACTAGTTCAGGACGATGTTTTGGCCGCATTGCCGCCAGGCAATGTACAAATTCTCAAAGACCACAACCTACTCAAAGCATGAAACTAAAAGTCAGGTGAATTTTCAAGAAAGAATTTCGTGCAATCTGTTCTTATCTGCTGCTTTGCGAATGCATCTTGCAATCCGGCGGCCAACACTCATATCATTCTCATTGATGTTCATGTAAGGTGAGCCGCCAACACTAACATTGCTGCCTGCAACTATGCGCGCACTTATCTCAAAGACTCGGAAATCTAGTTTGTCGGTGACGATGGCCTCAAGGCAGAATGGCCCAATCATGCCACGCGCACCCTCCTCTAACTCAAGAGACGCGGCTACTGCACCCTCACCAAGACGAAATGCTTCTGGAAGAAGTGACTCGCGCAACACCACTTCGGTGTTACCAGTCACCACAAATGAAGGCTCCAAACCCATGTCACGCAGGTCTCTGAGTGAACCTAATTTGTAGAATTCGTCAACATTTGCTTCGTCGCGGCGGTCAATTGTCAGCAATTCTAAGCGACCGATTTCTTGGCCATCTCTAGACATCATGCCTTCAACTTGGTAGCCATCATCACAAATTGGGTCGTAGAAGAATTGCATGTAGTAGCGTGTTCCCAAAATGTATTCTTGGATGGTAAAATCTTCTTCTAAGTCGACATTTCTACGGAAATCTCTGAAATTTCTAGCCACGAAATATCCTCTGCCACCTTTAGCGCCAGCGTATTTTACGATGACTGGCCCGTCAATATCGTGCGGGTCATCAATGGTTTTTGGCATTGTGCAGCCGCCCAATTCAAGCCATTCGCGTTGCGTATCTCGTCCTGCCTCCCATTTGAGGATGTGGCGGTTGCCAAAAGTCGGAACTGCTAGTGAACTGAAATTGTCTGGGCCGAGATATTCTACTAAAGAGCCGTGTGGAATAATGATGACATTGCGCGCTCTGAACCATTCTGCTTTGTCCAACATCTGATTGTAATCTTCTAACATTAGCCACTCATCTGGCTCAGCGCCTGGAAACGCTTTGAACATCTTGCGGCGACCTTCACCAACTGCAATTCCTAGCGTTCTGAAACCTTCTACACGAGCGCCGTGAAGAATTTGTAAGGCCGAATGAGACGCGACTACACCGATGGTAATCTCATCAGGATTGTACGCGGAAAGCCACTCCGCCAACTGCTCGCCGCTACCTGCCATTAGGAATGGCTGATAGGTCCACTAAATGAGCATAACGCTTCAACTACCCAAAACGCGGGTAGAGTTGGCATATTTTCCCCATGTTCTGAATCAAAGTCAACTAACGACAATTCGTTAAACCTCTACCCCTGCGGAGAGTTATGGCCGGAAGTAAGACCTACGCTGATTATCTCAACCTTCACACACTATTGAGCCTTCAAGGAGACGGGTCTAAACTTTCCAATGATGAGCAACATTTCTTGATTGTTCACCAAAACTTCGAACTATGGTTCCGCCTTGTACTGATTGAGTTACGCGCCGCTAGAACCTTACTTCTGCAAGCAACACTTCCTGAAGAGGACGTGCCGCGTATCGTACACCACCTCAAGCGATGTACTGAAGTTTTCCGCCATATGGCTAACCAATGGAAAATAATGGAGACCCTAACACCTCAAGATTTCTTGGCCTTCCGTGATGGACTGGGGACTGCATCTGGATTTGAATCATATCAAATGCGGGAACTTGAATTACTGTTGGGACTCGAAACTAGTCAACGTGTTGCAGGCATGGACCCGCTCTCTCACTTCCGTAAGTTAGCCGAGCGCGGTGGTCCGGATGCTGAAGTTCTGAAAAGGTTGGAATCTGAAGCAGCAATGCCAGCACTTGGTGATATTTTGGCAGAATGGTTGCTTCGCACACCAATTCAAGGATCGCTTGCTGGGGATAGCGGCGACGAGGAAAAAGTAAGCGAATTTGTTGATGAATATTTGGCTGTGCACAAGAAAATCGGCGATGATGCGGTCGCTAGGATGACCCGACACGGAGTTGACAATATTGAGGCAGTGTCGGCGAGATTTACTGGTGCACATGAAGCGGCCATTGATTTCCTAAAACCGGAGGGAGTGGTTTCGCGCTCTAGAGCAGGTTTGTTGTTCATCGAATCCTACCGAGAACTACCCCTTCTTGCTTGGCCAAGAATATTGGTTGACACACTAGTTGAACTTGAGGAATCGCTGGTACTTTTCCGTACCCACCATGTACGCATGGTTGAGAGACTGATTGGACGCAGAGTAGGCACTGGCGGCTCATCCGGAGTTGACTACTTGGAAGCGACACTTCAGTATCGTGTCTTTGGTGACCTCTGGGCTGTTCGTACTATTCTCATCAAGAGAGAAGAACTTCCTGAGTTGCAACAACCTGAATTCTATGGTTTTGCTTGACTGAACTGGACCTTACCGTTTGACGGTATGATTGAAAGGGCGAACCCTCGCAGTGGCAAACAATGGCAGACCCGGTTATTTGTGCAGTCGCCCGAACTCCCGTTGGTAAATTCCGTGGTGCTTTGCGAAATTATACTGCCATCGAACTCGGCTCGCTTGCTGTAACAGAACTGTTGGAGCGAGCCGACATTTCTGCGAGTTCAGGAGTAGTTGACGAAGTTCTGTTTGGACAAGTCTTGCAAGCCGGCGCTGGCCAAGCGCCTGCTCGCCAAGTTGCTTTAGGTGCTGGATTACCAAATTCAACCCCTTGCACTACCATCAACAAAGTATGCGGCTCAAGCCTGAAAGCAGTGATGATAGCCGCATCAGCGATTCGCGCAGGCGAATACGAAGTTGTAATCGCTGGAGGCATGGAATCTATGACAAATTCACCACACTTCGCTCAACAAACCGGTAGAAATGAGTATAGCGAGATGAAAAGTGTGTTGATTCACGACGGTTTATGGGATGGTTATAACGACCAGCACATGGGGAATACTGGTGAGAAAGTTGCTTGTGATTTTGACATTTCAAGGGAAGATTCCGACAAATATTCGGTCCGTTCACACAGACTCGCAAACCAGTCTTGGGAAAGTGGTTTGTTTGAGTGGGAGGCTTTTCCTGTTCAAGGGGTTGACAAGGATGGAAATCCAATAATGTTGGTCAATGACCAGGGAATACGTGAATCTACTGATGTAACTGAGTTAGGTGCGTTGAAACCTGTTTTTGATGATGCAGGACAAGTTACTGCAGGAAATGCCAGTCAAATTTCCGATGGTGCTTCTGCGGTGCTAGTAGTTAGTCGTGACCGGGCTCTGGCAGAAGGATGGGAAATCCTAGCCTCAATTGTTGACCAAACGACTTCTGGACTTGCACCTGCTGATGTGATGGCGGCGCCTATTTCAGCAGTTAGAGCGCTGTTGGAGAGAAATAATTTGACTATGGACGACATTGATGTTGTAGAGCACAACGAAGCTTTTGGAGCAGCAAGTTGTGCAGTTGCCAAAGAATTGGATATTCCTTATGAAAAGTTCAATGTTCACGGTGGTGCTATCGCAATTGGACATCCATTAGGCTCAACTGGAACTCGCTGTCTAATGACTCTAATCAATGCCCTTAGAACAACTGGTGGCAGTAATGGAATTGTGACAATATGCCTTGGCGGCGGCAATGCTGTCGCCGTATTAATCTCAATTTGATTAATGACTTGATTCAATCCAAGTGTGGATCGACATCAATTGGGATGAGATGCTTCTCATACTCTAATGTTGCAATCTTGAGTGGGTCAAGAACGAAACGAACGTTGGCTTCTTCAACCCCGTAAAGTGAGACTAACTCCTCTCGGAAATTAACTCGTAACTCTTCTTCGGTTGCATAAAGTGGCGCACCCATGCTGATTTGCAGGGCTCGTGAACCAATGATTCTTGCCTTTTCAAAACGGGTGTGTGGTCTCTTTGGTTTTACCATTGGCTATCACCTACAGACAATGTCTGTGCGATTAAGGCGAGAGCCCCTCTTTGATAAGCCATTC
>CAUZFJ010000044.1:0-8076 GCA_963579105.1 Candidatus Thalassarchaeaceae archaeon | reverse complement strand
ACGAGTAGATACCTAGTTTATCGTAGTGATGCGCTGATGAATACTAGCCAGATTCAAAATGGGTCGATTCCCTACATCGCTAATGTTTCTGCCTGTACCGGTAATGTGGTCAGTTGCCCTGGTCAGCAACATTCTATCATTCATCCATTACCTCCAGGAGTCAATGGCACGTTCTATTACGGTATTGCAACTCAACTTGATGACGGTTCACTCAAAGCCTTCATGGAATTGGGGACGGGCCAAATTCCTGAGCCGATTTACGAAAATACACATGATATTATTGCACCATTTCAAGTAAATGCTACATTTTTCCCTGAAACTAGTAGAACCAAAATTGACTGGATCAATCTCAATCAACTTCAACCCGGCACCTTAATGGAAACGGGACCGAATGCATACATATCCAACATTTACCGACATCTAATACCAGCAACTAGAGCCAATTGGCTTGGAATGCAAAAGACATTGGTTGCAAACGAACCTCCTGGTGTTTCAAGTACATCCTATGATGTTCCAGCAGGTACTGATGTTGAAGCATATTATTCTGTGACTTACTTTTACTTAGGTTACGAAGACTTCCGCTTCATTGGGGGTGTCAACACCATGGATTCAGAGTTCCCAGTTGCTGAAGACAATGTCGCACCAATTGATGTCGCCGGCGTAGATGCAACCTTTGTACCTGAACCGCTTGGTGGGACTGGAAACACTACAATCACTTGGACTGACATCCCAGTGGAACTTGGCGCCACATATCACGTATGGCGTTCAGGCGCACCGTTCAGTGACACCCTCGATCCAAACATTGAGCATATCGCTGCCGTACCATCAGGAGTTGCAACCTATCGATATGAAGTCGAGCGAGGTTCTCTTGGGTATGCATACTATGCAGTAACTGCTGCTGATGCACGTGGCAATCACAATAGCACAATCTTGCCTTCCTCTTTAGCCGGTCCAATTATGGAGAATGCGTTTGACCCATGGGTAGCAGAACCAACTAATGTTCAGGCAGCATATATCGGTGGTGGTTGGACCAATGTCACTTGGACTGACCAAATGGGTGCAGAAGGTGAATATTATCACATCTGGCACTCTTGGACCAAACTCTCCGAAGCAAGTAATCTCACGCTTGAAGCAACCCTTGTAGCAACGGTACCTGATGGAGTCCAGTATGCATTAATTCCTGTTCCAATTGATAAGGACAGGCTTTCGTATTATTGCATCACATCTGTCACTCGATATAACCATCTCAATGCAACATATGAAGATACTCGCTTCATTGACAATTGCATACTATTGTCTGTTCGTGAAGATACTTTAGCGCCCGCACCTGTGCAACTCGCCCAACCAATGCTTCAAGGTAGCCAGAATAGCTTATTATTATCCTGGATTAACTCTCTGGCAGAGGAAGATGAATCCTACTCTATTTGGCGACATCTTGGCACACCGTTTGAAAATAATGAGACTGGAAACTTATCTGATAATGAAGGCTGGGAATTGATGATTGACACATACACACCACACATTACTGAAACTACAATTCTTCGTGAATTATCACTAGTAGAAAACTTGGACCGCCATGCTTGGTACGCTCTTATTGTAGCAGATTCATGGGGTAATTCTAGAGATTCTGTAAGTAATCGTTCAAATGTATGGCTAGTGCACGAAGACACTACACCTCCTGATGCTGAAATCTTACTTGGAATCGGAGGTGAGGAGGGAATGCCTGGTGGACCACTAAAAAGCGGTGATTACCGATTGCACATCAATAGTATAGAACCATTAGAGGAATTCCCCATGATACAAGTTCATACAGATAATTACGTTGAAGGTTCAGCAATTGGCACCACATTTACTCCCGAAGGTGAAGTTACTCGTGCCACACCATTCCTAGCTTCTGACACCTACTTCATCTGGGATTTCACTATTCCTGGCGGAATGCAAACTAATAACATCACAGTCTCTGCAACATTAATTGACGTCGTTGGAAACTCACATTCTTTCTCGCTTACCAATTGGTCCGTTGATTCCAAAGCACCAACCATTGAATTATTCTCACCATCATCTGAAAGCAAGTACCTTTACGGTACTGAAATTAAAATTCATGGCGTAGTCACTGATGATGTTGAACTGATTGAAGTAAAATACCAATTCACTAATATTGGCGAGTTCTTCAATGAGGAATTTGAATGGGAAAATGTCACGGTAATTACACCTCTTGGCACCCCTTCAAATACTGTGGTTTTCAGTATGACTGAACCTGCTTCAACCTTTGAGGACCCTGGCAACCACATATTGAAAATCATGGCAAAAGATTCCGCCGGCAATGAAAAATTGTTCACAACCACATTTTATGTTGATCACTGTTATGAGAACATTAGCGGAATCACCCTTTGTCAAAGTGGAAAGAGTCCATTCAATGAGGGAGAACAAGAACCCGAAGCCCCGCTATCTCTGACTAGCCCACCTTATGTCATTATCATTGCAGTTGGGTCCTTCAATTTGTTACTCCTATTCTTCGCTATAATGATGGGTGTACTCGCCGCACAGGACCCATCCAAGAAGAAGAAAGGCGATGATGAGTTTGATGAAGAAGATGATTGGATGCTTGAATTCATGAGCGGTGGTGATGATAGTGGTTCTGGCGATACAGCAGATGCTGGTCTAGCTGAACTAGAGGCCGCACCAAAAACCAAACAATTGGAAGATGAAGGTGACCCATTCGATACAGGCACAGGAGAACAAAAGAAACGCCGCAAGAAGACAGTTGTTGAGGATGATGAAGAGGATGACGACTTTGACGATGACGACGATGATGAAGATGATTGGGGCGACGAAGATGAAGACGAAGCCCCAAAGAAAAGAAAACCAAAGAGGCGTAGACCGGCATCAAAGAAAAGCCGGAAACGCCGAGCTGTAAAACGCAGAAATTGAACAAACCCATTTTTCCTCAGCATTGGCTTCTAACACGAACAACAGGAGTGGTAATGCGTGATGACTCTACTCGGATGCTAAGGTGGACCTTTTGTTCGGCATGGATGACCCAGTCAAAGTTCTGAATCAATTGCGCAGTTATGTCGCTGATGGACGTCTTGAAATTTCAGAAGTAATGGCTGAGGAATTAACCTCACTGTTGTTATCTGAGAAGAAAAGAACGCTTCAACAACAAGAATTGTTAGTGCTTGCATTACGAGACCACGCTAATATTCTAGAAATTCGAGAAAAGTGGAAATTGAGTATGAAAGCTGCCAAAACATTGTCTAAAGAATCCGCTAAACTAAGTCATATGCAAACCAAGGAAGGTGTTAGTGTAATTGGAGATGAGACAACACTCAAAATTGAAGACTCAATGCAAATGGGTAGAGTCAATTTGCACCTTGGTAATTTGAAAAAGGCGTTGAAAGGATTTTCAACAGCAGCAAAAACAGGCCACATCGAAGCCCATCTGCTTTGCGTAGAGGCATTTGAAAAAAGCAAAGGTTCGCTCAAAAAGGCAACAAAAATTGCAAAAGGATTGGAGAAAGCACTTGGTGAATGTGGGCCGGTTAATCGAGAGAATGATGAATTTATTCTCATATCAAATAACGGGATGACAACTTCTGTTGAAAGAGTTGTCACCTCATTAGAACGTTGGATTCAACCTACGCTAGGTCTGAACCAAGGTGTTGTGACTACGCTAACCCTCAGACTTCAATCATTGCGCAAACAAATTGCTTCAATTGAATCTGGAGAACAAGCGGCAAATGCTCGACTGCAAACAGCAATTGACTCCCTACAACCTACTGTAGACTACCATGAATATTCACAATCAAGCCGCTAAATCTAGTTCTTCATTTGGTTGATTATGGCTTGCCTAGGAAATCTTGCCATTCACGACAAGACGGGCACCAAGTCCACAAGTTTCCTTGGTGCATCACCTCTTGAACAAAGCCGCCGCACTCCTTGCACGGAAGATGCATATTAGGGGATGGAGGTGTTGAAGGAGGGGCAAACGAACTCGGTTGTGCCATTGAATGGACGCCTTCTACAATCTTGTCGGTCTTGCGATTGTACCTTATCGCCATGACTGCAAGTATTGTAAGTCCTGCAAGCATTACTGCAATTAATACATACCAGATTGTTGAGGTATTCATTGATTCATCTTCTGGATCACTTCCATTGTTTCCAGTCTGATTAGATGTATCGTTAATCGTGGGGCAACCTTGATTCTCAATTGTTCCATAGTCATTTGGACAGTTGTCTGCTGAATCAATTACACCATCTTCATCAGAATCAAGATTGTTATTGGTAGTATTGTCCGAACCATTTTCGGTTGTATTGTCCTCACCTGTATGAACAATCCAAATCGATGTCCAATTGCGACTAATTGAATCCCCATCATCAGGAATGCCAATTAGTCTGAGATGAATGTAATTATTTCCAGCCTCAGGATTAATGGTCAAAGCCTCACTAACCGCGCCAGTTGATGTCCAAACCTGAATCGCTGAGAAATCCGAATCTATTGGAGACGATGTCTCACTATTCAAGGCATATTCTAACCGAATAATATCGGTATTATCAGCAACAGAATCCCAAGAAATGTCTAGATGCCAGACTGACGCATCGTTTGATATCAATATCGCTAGATTCACCGGCAACCAAAACGGCAAATCTTCGTCACAATTTTCACTATCTGTAGGATAGAGGTCAATGGCAAGTCCAGTTGCAGAACTGGTCGGACAACCATCCCCATCTAAATCAGACCACGCCATGTAATCCAGTGGGAAAGCATCTCCTGACTCAACTCGTAAACCACCTGTATCTAGAGTGAATGTGTAATTATCACCATAACCATCACCATCAAAATCATTGCATTGTGTAGGATCTGAGATGAACGCATCCCCTGCTTCATTTATCCGCATCCCATTGTCATCACCATGTGTGTAATTATCACCACAACCATCTCCATCTAAATCACGATACTGGGCTACATCATTGATGAAAGCATCACCGGATTCGCCTACTCTTAGATTATCATTACCAACGGTAAAGGAATACTCATCACCATGGCCATCTTCGTCAGTATCATGCCACTGTGAAGGCATGTTAGGGAAGGCATCAGCGGCACCTAGGGGGTGAGCAAGCCATGTGGAATCTGGGTCACTGTAGCCATCTCCGTCACTATCTAGGCACCCATTTCTATCTTGGTAACTACTTCCTTGAGTGTTAATGCAATCATCACCATTAGTTTGGGTTTGGTCATCCCCCCAACCATCACCATCGCTGTCCTCATGTTGAGTAGGGTCATTTGGAAAATCATCATCCACATCTATCCACCCATCCCCATCAGCATCCAACTTTAGAACTAGCATCGTACCGGTATGGTTTACCACCACCAAAGACTGGTCGCTTGGAAATATGCCTAAACCACGAGGAATGTGAGTCATTTGGTAAGAGTTGACTAGTGTGCTATTTTGGATATCATAGAATTCTAACTGTCCTGAAAGTGAATTAGCAGCGTTGCCCGTACCAACTACAATTATGCCTTCATTGAGTAATTCTGCGAATGCAAAGGGCTCGTCAACCAATGTGATTTGTTGCATTGGAGATTGACTTTGAATATCCCACATGATTAGTTGTTTATCCCAACCTGCAGTAACTAACAAGTCAGCCCCTGGCATCCATTCGGTGACTCCGACATAGCCGTTATGTGAATATGGTGAGCCGTCATCCATCCAATTTTGTGGGTTTGGGTCACTTGTATTCCACAATCTTACTCCACCTGTTTGACCAACTGAGGCCAAAATTGTCCCAAAATCATTGAACGCCATTGTCCAATGAGATTCCGAATATTGCCATTCGTTGAAGAATTGTCCGGACATTGGCTCAATGATAGCGACGTGCCCATCTAATGAATTGTTGAGGGTGTTAGAGGACCAGGAAATTGCAGCATAATTGCTGGTTTGATGCATGGCAATTCTGCCAAAAGCACCTACGGTTTTGTAATCTCTTAGGTCAAAAGTCCAAGACCATTTATTAAATTCATTACAAGAAATAATTACTCCATCGCTGAAAGCTACAATTGCTTCATCATTAAACCAATCAACTGATTTAGCAAATGGAATTTCGTAAACAACTTGGCCAAACTCAGGATGGAAGCACTGCCGATTGATTGAACCATTTGATGAACGAACTGTTACAACTCCTGATGAATCAGCAATAGCGACCAAATCAAGTATAGGGTGAACTGCAATTTCCCTCACATGTGCAGGACCTAATCTACGATATGGCAGAATTTCAAATGTAGTGATATCAATTTTCCAAATTTCGATTGAACCATCCCTACCAGCGGATGCCATTAATTGGTTTGCTGTAGTTGATGCTTGAATTGTGGTTGTTGTTATCGCGGTGACATCCTCTGGAATTGAGGTTGAACCCGACTTTACCGCATGCCATCCAAAATCTGTTTGAATTTGCCCTGCAGTATCAATAAATGATATTCGGCCAGGGTCGAATAGTCCTACTCCAAGGTAGGAACCATCAGGAAGCCACTTGAGACTACTTACATTCTGTGGAATTGGTGAATACCAAAATACTGAACCATCTACCTCAGCGTAGGCTGTAACCACACCTTCCCAAACATTTGGTTGGCTCGGAAGAGGGTGATTGTACGCAATCGTGTAACTGCCACCACCAGGCTCCCAAGTTACCGCCCAAGCACTGGAATTATCACCGCCAACAAATCGTTCCCACAGAAGCACTCCCGTGGCGACTTCAACCCCATACACAATATCTCGATAGGTTACATTGCCATCAGAGTAAGTTGTCAGATTTCGGCCTATTGCAGCAACTGTTGCGCCGTTTGGCGAAATTGAACAATCTACCGACCAATATTGTGGAAAGAAATGTTGAGCATTGGCTGGCGAACCATCAATGAAATGATACAAATCGGCAATAACAACTTCACCACCCATATTCAAGTGGTTGATATTGCCGCAAAATGCCACTTTTGAGTGATTCAAAGAGGCATCAAGACCCCAAAGATAGCCGTTATATGTCCCAGCTAGACTATCACTCCATTGTCCCGAGCGCATCTGTGTAGAGGTTTGAGGGGTGGAAGAACCGTCGTCAACAACATGGTAAGAATACCAATTTATTCCAGAGTCTGCGACTAAAACCCAGTCATCAGAAAGCCAAACCACATCAACTATGGCTGCTGAGTGATGAATCCAAAGTAAAACACGGCCATCTGAAACATTCCATACAAAGAGTCTGTTATCTGAGATTTCAACGCCTGCTATCTTGGTAGCGTCTGGACTGAAGTCCAAATCCCAAAGCGCACTATTGGGATCGGGCTGCCAAGTATTAGCAGACCAACCTGATTGGATGGGGGGAGCATCAGTCATCTGCCATTGGCTAGCCACTGATTGAGCCCTTGGCTGTTGTTCATCTAAAGCTGAAATTTGGTTGGTTTCAGCGGTGAAAAATAATTGCTGTGAGGAGACGATTAAGACTATCACAAGTAGCAACGACTTACACTTCATCAAACTGGGAGATAAGCGCTTACACTTTGACCTTCGGGCTAATTGACCTCCCTTTAGGGAGGACTTTCTTCATTTTCGGCTATTCCGAAGGGGTGCGCGAACCCACTTTAGCACACCCATGACGAGCGTCAAGGTTAAGGTGACTTTAGTGAGGCTAGACCCATGCGCCATTTGATTGACCGCGTATTAGAACTGCAAGAGGGAGAAGGTCCCTTAGAAGAAGAAGGCGAAGTAAGCACCGCCAAACCTATCCAAGGTGACGAAGAGTTAGTAGAATTATTGGCTAGTTTAGCGCCTAGAATTAGGGTTTTTGGATGCGGAGGTTGCGGTTGCAATACCGTTCAACGCTTGGAAGATGAAGGCTTATTGTCTGGAGAACACATCTCAGGATTTGCTGTTAACACAGATGCTCAACACCTATTGCGCTCACAACTTAACCAAAAAATTCTGATCGGCAGAACGGCTCGCGGTCGTGGTGCTGGTGGAGACCCTGAAAAAGGCGAGAAGGCTGCTTACGAATCAGAACGAACACTTCTCAACATTGTTGATGACTGTG
>CAUZFJ010000043.1:0-8104 GCA_963579105.1 Candidatus Thalassarchaeaceae archaeon | reverse complement strand
CTACGAACTAATTGAGGAATTGCGCAATACATCAATAGAATTTATCAATCTAAATGAACTAGAAATCACGGTTGGTAATCATGACAATATGGAACTTCGTGGATTCAATCTCACCAACGAATTGACAGCTGGAGCAGAGGGGTCCGACGAACTTGCAAGAGCAATTCGGAATCAAGTGAATATGGCTAACGTCGGAATGGACAATCGTGAGCCATACGGTTATTCGGTCAAATATTGTACTTCGTCTTACAAAGACTCAGGTCAACTCCGCCGTCGATTCATGAGAAGAGGAGAGGCAAGTATCTCACCACACGAACAACTAACGGATGATGGAACTCTAGTGTTTGGCGCCATTTATTGCCAAGATGGTGAATCTGATGAATTCTTAGAAGAACTGGTTGAAACCTGTGATATACCAGAGCAATTTCTCTATCATGATGCTGACAATGGGAGAATTGAGGTCCCACTATTACTTGCTGAAGGTATTGCTGATGAGATTGCTGCACCCGCAGCAATGATTGAAGTTCATCCAACTTATGAGAGATTGGAAGTCAGCCTAATCTGGCTTAATGAACACCGACCATAATAGTCGGGTTGATGAAGGAGGCGCTGGTCGGCCGACTTAGATGAGTGACGACGAAGAGGCTGAAGCAGAGCCAACTGATGTTGTCGCTGACAAGGCCCCAACAATCGAAGTTGAAGAAGAGCCTCGGGAATTGACGATTGAAGAGAAACTCGCAGAGGCTGAAAGCAGAGCAGAAACTGCTGAAAAAGAAATTGCTTATCGCGACGCAGATATCGCTAATATTCGAAAACGCCACTCACAAGAAAGAGCAGACCTTCTACGCTATGGTGGACAAGGACTTGCTAGGCGGATAATTTCACTTCTTGATGACTTTGATCGGGCAATTTCATCGATGCCAGAATCAACAGATGATTCCATCATGGAAGGTATCAACATGATTCGACAAAATCTCGAAACTGCACTCGTTGCTGATGGCGCCAAAATGATTGATGCAAATGGTCAGAAATTTGACCCTAAAATAATGGAAGCCATCACCACCATCCCTGCAAGTGAGGAACACACCCCGAATACCGTTGTACAGGTGTTAGAGCCAGGTTGGATGCTACATGACCGAGTATTGAGACCTGCCAGAGTCATCGTTACGGCGGTGAAATGATTGGATGAAGAAGGAAAATGGTACGGTTCACCACGCACCATGCAAGTCTTTGCATTGGGTGTCACCACCCTTTACATCTGTACGATATTGCTAGTTTGGATTGCTGGACCCACGCTTGAGTTTGAGGAATATCCTACTCAATGCCCAGAGGATTCTCAAAACTGCTCACGGATTGCTCCTAATCCGTACCGCGCTAGTGGCGAGCAAGGAATCGTGTTGAATGCAAGCAAAGCAGAAGTAATGTCCGAAATCATTACGTGGATAGATTCCCAACCTAGAACAGATGTGATTACTGAATCACAAGATGCTGGTTATATTCATTCGGTATTCCGATCTTTTGCTATTCGTTTCCCTGATGATATGCTGTTTCACGTCGAATGTGAAAATGGTAGTACCGTAATCTGGACTCATTCACAATCTCGGCTAGGAGTTTACGATTTCATGGTCAATGATGACAGAGTTCTCTCTTTTGCTGAATATATTGAAAATCAAGAGTGGTCGTCAGATTCTTGCGAATAGACTTAGCCAACTGCTTCATATGGTCTGCCAAGGAAAGCCAGCCGCTTCAACCAAATTTCGTCCCACAGTAGTTCAGCCACTTCCTCTGGAATTGTCTCAGCCATTACTGAGAGGGATGCTTCCTTCTCAGATACCGTTGAAAGCATCTTGAGGGTTGAGCGAATTCTCCAACCTTCCAATGAATCTCTTACTTGTAATGGTGATTCAACTACTTGCCAATTGGCGTCCCGATAAAGGTCCGCAGTTTTTTCATCGCTGGTAAACAAAACTCCTGCTATGCCATGATATTTCTCTGCGTGTGCAACCCAATTAGGTGGGTCATTGATATCAGGTACAGCGACTACATCAACCTCAACATTGGGATGATTTGCTGTTAACCAACAACATATCATTTGTTTTCTCTCTTGCCAAGTCCAAGGGTTGTCAAGAGATTCTGGTAGATTTGCTGAGCCAATAACAATACGAATTGGCAAAGCAATTTCGTTGGAGTAATCAATAGCCGCATCAACTAACTTTGCATGACCTAGGTGAAACGGCTGAAACCGACCTAACACAACCAACGCAGGTTCGGGTGTAACCTCGGGAGGTTCTGGTTCGATTAACAGGGGTACTTCATCTACTGCAAATGGGTTTACCCACTCATCTTCCGTCATCACTTATCCTCCACTATACCTTTGGTGAGAAGCTTTCTAATGTTGAATCCACCAAATCCGGTATTCAAGTATGATGACCAATCTCTTCTTGCGAGCAGAATTGTCTCCCCTTCCCTAAGGAATCCTGCCAAGCCGTGAAGCGACTCTGCGTGCCTTTGATGACTCTGCATTGTTGACAATATACGAGGGTCGTTTTTCTCATTTAGGGTCTCACCTAACTCCACTCTTCGCCCCATCCAGTCAACCACTACTGCCTCTGAGTACTGCTGTTTGGACATGGTATTGATTTTCGAAATCGCTGCGTCCCAAGTTCTCTGCTCGTACAGTTGACCTACTTGACTCATAGATTCACCAATATATGGTTCTAAATACAAAAATCCCCTTCCTTCCATGCATCTCCAAGTGCCTACACTTGCCCATTCCGCTAGCAGCCAAATTCCTGATGCAATTTCCTCAATATCAGCCCCAGCCGCCATTCGTTGTGATGCCGTGAGCAATACTGAGTCAGCGCCCTGAATGATATCGTGATCTTCTATCC
This sequence comes from Candidatus Thalassarchaeaceae archaeon, assembly GCA_963579105.1. Lineage (GTDB taxonomy): Archaea > Thermoplasmatota > Poseidoniia > Poseidoniales > Thalassarchaeaceae > MGIIb-Q1. The sequence continues at coordinate 5,213 of CAUZFJ010000043.1, read as the reverse complement.
AGTCAAGGATTTCTGCCTCAACATCGACATCAAAGCGGCGCTCGATAAAATCGGTCATTTCAGGCCGTAATTTTCTTCCCGATTTGTCCTGCATTTGCTGATGCAAATCAGTTGATGAAGTATTCAACAGACTTAGCCAAGAATCGCTATCAACGACCATCGCTAGCAAGTCTGCCATGACACTGCGTCACAGCACTGCCCCATGAATATCTCCCTAACGAATTACGGCAATTAAGAGCAGTTGTAAACGCCGGATTGAAAAGTCACAGGCCTGACCGAAGGCTAGAGTGCAAGGTCAAGGCGACTTGATAAAATTGGGGTGAATCATTTGGCAACCATCGTTGAACAGATTGCTGACATCCAAGCTGAAATTGATAAAACTCAGAAAAATAAGGCAACTGAGCACCATGTTGGAAAATTGAAGGCTAAAATTGCCGCCCTCAAAGCCAAACAGGAAAAAGTCTCGGCCCACGCAAAATCGGGCGGTCCCGCCAAAGGATTCGAAGTCAAGAAGTCGGGAGATGCCTCGGTTGCCCTTGTCGGCTTTCCAAGTGTTGGAAAATCAACCTTAATCGGGCAAGTTACAGACGCCGAATCCGACACTGCTGGTTACGCATTCACTACGCTAACTTGTATTCCCGGCTTGATGGAACACCGAGGTGCAAAAATCCAGATTCTTGACTTACCCGGACTTATCAAAGGCGCTGCTGAAGGAAAAGGTCGCGGTAAAGAAATCCTTGGTGTGGTCAGAAGTTCTGACATGGTTCTGTATGTGGTTGACCCATTCCAAGACGCACATTTCAAAGTTCTACACCGTGAACTAGAAATTGCCGGCATGAGGTTAAATCAACAAAAACCTCCTGTTTTCATCACTCGTAGAAACAGAGGTGGAGTGGAGGTAAGGACCACCGTTGAACAGACCTATCTGGCCAAAGAAGAGATGCAGGACATCGTACGCTCGTTTGGTTACACTAGTGCGTTAGTTACTCTGAGAGTTGACGCCACTGCCGAAATGTTAGTTGACACCATGGCATCTAACCGAGTTTACTCAAAGGCGGTTGTAATCGTCAATAAAATTGACCTTGCTACCAAAAAAGATCTCGATAATATGTATGCCATGCTTCCTAAAGGCTGGCCTATTCTGCCGATTTCAGCAAAAACCGGCCAAGGAATTGAAGAGTTGAAAGATTTCATCTATGAAAATCTTGGCTTCATGTCAGTTTTCTTAAAGCCGCAGGGCCAAGAAGCCGATTTGATTGAACCAATGATTGTCAAAGACGATAGTACTGTGAGAGATGTTTGTGTTTCCCTACATCGGGATTTTGTGAGAAAATTCCGCTATGCCAGGGTCAAAGGTCCAAGCGCAAAATTCGATTGGCAAAGAGTCGGCTTAGACCACGAACTCAAACATGACGACCTGCTAACTATCCTCATTCGCCGCTAATCACAGCGGCAGATTGACGATGAATGTTGAGCCAATACCAACCTTGGATGTCACAACCAGTGACCCTCCATGCATATCTACGAAGTGTTTGGAAAGCGCAAGCCCTAGACCAGTACCGGGGCGTTGGCGACCGTCTGAACCTTTTACTTGGACAAATTCTCGGAAAATTAATTCTTGGTCATCATCAGAAATACCGGTCCCTGTATCCCGTACCAGTATATGCGCTTCATCTTCAAATCTTGTGCATGAAATTACCACTTCACCACCCGCATCCGTGAACTTTATTGCATTTGAAACAAGATTAAGAATAACCTGGCGGATGGCCCTTTTATCCACCATCAGTTCGCCCAAATCCTCCAATTCAACAACCATTGAAATGCCTTTTTTCCTAGCATTTGGAGAAACCATCTTCACCGCTTCTTTTATGATTGGAGTCAATTCTGTTGCTGATTTATCCAATTCCATTCTTCCAGCAACAATTTTTGACAAATCAAGTAAATCAGTAACCAGCGATAGTAGGTGGTCTGTTGATGAGCGGATTGATTGCAAACTCTCTTTCTCAAAAGTGTCATCTTCTGCTTCCTCAAGTAGTAAATCGGTGTATCCTACAATACCTTGCAGCGGGGTTCGTAGTTCATGACTCATACCGCTGTAAAAGCCGAGACGCTGTTCATTCATTTCCTCTAACTCGTTTTGCAGATGGACAAGTTCGGTTACTTCATGAAACACCACTACTGCGCCAACCAAATCACCTTCTCGCGATGTGAGAGGAGTTGCCGAGAGACGGAAATGACGCGCCTCACTATCCTCACCCCTAGAAACGGGGAGTTCATGGATGGGTTTGCCACCTTGTAAAACACCTGTAACTGGGAAATTTTCTTCAGTAAATGGCTCGTCTTCACTATCTCTCCAATCAAATTGAGCAGCAAAAGCAGCCAATGTAAGTTCGGGAGAGTAAATTAATCCTAAATCTGTACGTGCTACATCGTTGAGAAGAACGATATTACCCATGACATCTGTGACCGCAACTGCAGCGTTGATGCTACTGAGAATATTTGACAATTGCTCGCCCCTTTGATGCAACGCATCGAGCAATTGCTCCTGTTCGGTTGGTGGTGGTTCAGTCATCTTCCCACTATAGGCGAATTGCTTTTGTCATATCACAACTCCCCCCGTTGGGGAGTATCAAAGCAATCATACGATGTTACACTCACGAAGCGAGGCTTGAATATGGATGAGTCTATCACGGATAACTGGGGAGAGGTAGATGGAGAGGCGCTATCCGAAAATTGGCAAACTCGCAATGCTCGTTTCCATAACCCAATTTTTAGGCGTTCTGCTAAATGGAATACTTGGATGGTTCCCCGCAGGCGTATTAGGTACTGGAACCGCGGGCCAGAAATTTCATCTCATTCAATACATAAGGCAGACCTTGAATTTACCATACAAAGATGGTGGTTTCTGGTCAGATGCAGGAGTTTTAACTGGCCAAGAATATGCTATGATTTTGATGATGCTAATTACTTTGCTAATTGCCATTGTTGGCCTTAGGCAACGAGAATCTATTACCGGACCCTCAAAAGTTAGTGCAGACATACAACGTGAAGAACTGGAATCGGGTCAAGTATCAGTTACAAGGCCTGGCGGGTTGAGCGTTGTGAATCCCACCACCGCCGCTATTGTGTCAAATATTGTTGGTGGTGGCGGCACTCCAGCCTCTGATATTATTGCCGATGCACTTGGTGAGATGAAAGCCGTGGCTATCGAAATGGGCGTTAATGACGAATTGATAAAAGGAACAATAATCCAAGAAGAAAGTGACGATATTACCATGGATAGCCGCTTTACAGTCACAGCCAATGCTGATGACATGGAAGTCATTGATCTATCTGAACCAATAGTTGAGGCGGCTGATGCTGATTCAGTGGATGAAGAAGTATCAGATGATGATGAGATTAGCTGGCTTGATGATTCACCTTGGGCTGAAGACGATGTCACCGTTGATTCACAAAAGATAACTGAGGCTGAGGGAAAACCATCCTTGCCAAGTTTGCCAAGTTCACCGACTAGACAAGCAACGGCCGAATCTGAGGTTGTTGCAGTAAAGCCTCCTCCTGTCCAAAATAAATATGTTAAACCAGTGGAAATCCCTGTCACACCCCAAGTGAAAGAAGCACAGACTGGCGCTATGCCAAATCGGCCAAGCGGACTCCCTAACAAAGCAGTATTTGACATTGAGTTGAATTCTTGGACATTGTTCGGAAGACCAATCGAATTCACAGATACTCCTCCAATGCCTGTTATCAAGAAAGAAACAACATCTGCACCTTCACCAGCCGCAGATACGCGCGCACCTCCTTCGCTACCAACGATTCCAACCCCTCCAAAGAAAGAATCTAAGCCAAAACCCCGCCTACCCTCCATCCCTCAAATATGATGGGGGAGAGCCGCCTCGCACAGGGTAATGGCAGTTGCTGGGACAGAAACTTTGGCCCGCGACCTAGAATCCCTACTTGACAGTGAACAAGGCGAAATGCTGACATCTGCAAGTGATTTTTTCAGAACAAGAGTGAAACGCTTCGCCATGACATTTTTCGTCGGCATGATTGTGGGTTATCCAATTGCAGGAATGGCATTGACTTGGTTACTTGCACAAGCGAATTTAGTACCGAATGAGGTTTCAATTGTGGTTTTACAACCCTTAGAAGTCGTTATTCTACAACTTAGACTGGCCGCTCATTTTGCAGTATTACTCCTAGCTCTTACAGTGACATTTGAAGCCGCATTACTAGCCGCCCGCAGTGAACAATTCAAAGCACGATTGAAGGGCGTGGAACTGTCAAATCTTTCTTCATTCAACAGTGTCGTTTTGGCACTACTGTGTTCAATTCTACTAGGCATTGCAGGTATCTGGTATGTGGTTGACTTTCTGCTACCTATTTTACTTGAATATCTACAAGCAGACGCGGCCGCCATCGGCGCAACTACAACTTGGCAATTATCCGCTTGGATTGGTTTTATTGCTGGCCTATGCCTTGGAGCAGCTATTGGTTTCCAAGTTCCTCTTGTAACCTTAATTTCTCTTCGAGGGGGATTGGTTGAGAGAGAGATGTTAACCCAATATAGGCGACACTTCTGGTTTGCTGGTTTCTGTGTTGGAGCAATGCTCTCTCCACCTGACCCACTATCGATGCTTCTTGTCGCAGGACCAATGCTAATTCTTTTTGAAATTGCTCTCATACTTGACCGGATTTTCGGCTGAAATCCTTCAACAGTTGTTGGAGGTTAGCATGTCCTAATCGCTACTGTTTTCCTTGTTGGCTCGGTTACGCTCATCTTCTGCATTTGCTACTGCAATACCGTCTTCAACATCAACCCAGTACATCATAATCGTCCCAGATATGATGAGAATAGCCAAACTAGCGATTGCAACTCGACTATCATACATCACTGAAAGTACAGTATAGATCAGGGGACCCATGAAGGCACCAACCTTTCCGAAGAAACCGAAGAAACCGAAGAATTCAGTACTGCGGGTTTCGGGAACCATTTGTCCAAAGAGGCTTCGTGCCAATCCCTGACTTCCACCCATGAGAACACCTGCAAGACAGCCGAGCATGAGCCATTGCCAAAAGACAGCCATGCCAAGCGGAGCCCACACATACGTCCGAACGGTTAGTGGAATAAAATCGAGTTTCCCATCACCAATATTTGTCGGATGATGAATCCCAACCATTGTTGAATTAGCAAGTTCCCCTCCAAGAACAGA
>CAUZFJ010000042.1:0-8324 GCA_963579105.1 Candidatus Thalassarchaeaceae archaeon | reverse complement strand
GTATATCGAAGTATATTGATGAAGAAGAATTTCTTGCATTTTACCACCATGTGAACATCGTCTCGTGTTTTCTATTCGTACTGTTTGTAGTTTGGGTGTTAATTGCTAAGAGAAAAGCAGTTATCGCAGCTCGTGACCTAGCCCTTTTGCAAGAGAAAATGGGGGGTAATATTTGAGATGGGTGAATATGTCTTGGAAGTTTGTAGCGGGCGGGCTGCGTGGCAAGTTCAACCCTCATCCCTTAACCAAATTAAAATGAGTGAGGTATCCGAAAAAATCATTTCTTCTGGATGGGAATGCACATTGAAAAATCGTTTATGTTACACTTTTTCTGGACCAGTTGATTTGACGCTTTTCCCAAGCGGGAAATTGCTGATTAAGACACCTGATCAACAAATTGCCGATGACATTGCTAAGAAACATATTGAAACTTGGCTCAATTGAATTCTTTAGTTTGACGGTTTGCTTGAAGAGGGGGGGCCACGACGGTCTCCCGTTATGAGTGGCGATGTCTCAGATTGGCAAGCCTTGGTTGACAGGGTTAATATTGGGTTACCAGTTGTTTATCCCACATCGAATTTACCTGCACTTGGTTGCATACCCACTTCTGATGCTCTAAATTTATTGTTTGCATTGAAGCAGCGGGGACATGATATGGTTGTCTCCCTAGCTGTAGCAGATTTAGAACAAGCAAGTGAAATTGTTGCCGTACCAAAACAAGCAAGACAATTGTTTGAGGATTTCCCGCCATCATCATTGACTCTAATCCTCCCAGCACTCAAAACTCTTGACAGCAGAGTTGGCGGTGATTCTATCGCAATTCGTATCATCACAACAAAAACCAGTAGAAAACTTCTCACTGAAGTGGGGCCGCTTACAGCAACTAGTGCAAATATTAGCGGCGTGAATCCAGTTGCAGACTGTCAAGAAGCCGCTGAGGCATTAGGAATTGAATCATTCATTGCTGGAACTTGTTCGAATGAACCACCCACTACGTTGATACGGTGTGATGACTACGCCACCCTCACATCGGGTGAGCAATTACAGGTTCTCAGAGAGGGTATGATAAGTCAAAAGGAGGTGAACTCATGGTCAATGAAGATGATTTGAAAATATGGCGCGATGCCGGTCATGTTGCTCGCAGAGCATTAGAAGCCATCAAAGATGAAATCATACCCGGTGCTAGTTGGAACAATGTCATTGAATCTGCTGAGCGTTACATTCATCGCCACGGTGGCAAAGCTGCATTTCCGGTAACAATTGGGGTGAATGAGATTGCAGCCCATTACACGACCGACCACAATGAAAACAACCCACCAGGTTGGGAAGAAGAAATGGTGTTCAAAAAGGGGGATTTAGTTAAACTGGATATTGGAGTCCATGTCAAGGGCGCCATTGGTGATAATGCCCTTACTCTTGAGGTAGGTAATAGTAACAAACACACAGATCAAATCAAGGCATCATTAGAAGCAAGAGATGCATCAATTGAGAAGATGCATCCTGGAACTCCTTGGCATGAAGTCGGGGCTGCAGCCGAACAAGCACAAATTGATGCCGGGTTCGCACCCATCAGTAATCTCTGTGGTCATCAACTTGAAACTTTCAATCTACATGCGGGTACTTCGGTTCCTTCATTCGCTTGCGGAGCTGATAATCCATCGTTCAAGGGGGAAGTCCCACTTGGTGGGATTTTTGCAGTAGAACCATTCAACACAACAGGTGAACAAGGATTAATAGAAAATGTAGCACCTAGGAACTCAAGTAATATTTGGAGAATAACTGGGGATATATCAGTAAAGAAGGCTTTAGCAAAAAATAAATTAAAACCATTGGGCGCTACAATGGCAAGATACCTAGAAGAACGATATCACCAACTTCCATTTGCTGAAAGATGGGCATTTCCCTTACTAAAAAAGCCGTTTCCAAATGATACAGATGAGAGCCTACAAAATAAATGGGACGCTTTGACGAAGAAATTAATCAACATTCGATTCCTTGAAACATACCACATGCTCAGGTGTGCAGACGGCGGTCTAATCAGCCAATATGAACACACAGTATGGATTGCGCCGGGAGGCGCTGAAATCCTCACTATCCTTTAACCAGGTTAATAAAAAACGGACGCGTAAAGGTGAGAACGTGCTATCCGGAATTGAAAACAATTTTATGCCATCACCGCAAGGGCTGTAGCGAACAGGGCCGTTGAGTGTTCTTCGTCGAGTGTGCATCCCATCCCCTCTACGTATACCTCTCTCCCTGTTCACCTTTCATTTTGGCAACTAGGCTGTGCCATCAAAAATTACAAAATTCCTTTACCATCATTAGTGAAACTGAATTCAATTATTAGAATTATTGAGACTCCAATTGAGTGCGAGCCTACAAAATAACTGTTCTAATGCGATGATGTTATATTTTCTGACCGGATACTCTAATAAGCCAAGTAATATTAGACCAGTGTTGCGTTTAGTAATGGTCGTTTCGCGATTCAATTCGGCAGTTACCTTAATATCAATAGGCAGCATGAGCGGAAGTACCCCTGCGGGGGAATGAGGACTAAAAATGATGAATAATGAAGAAAAGAATGAACAGGCAGTCAGCCCGGTTATCGCAACCATCCTAATGGTAGCAATCACCGTCGTGTTGGCCGGAGTATTGTATGTATGGGCAAACAGCCTAGCAAGTGAAGGAACAGATACCACTGCTAGCACACTGAACACCTACACATCAACAGACGCAGATGACGCAGCAAACGATGCAACCGGTGCAGATGATACACTGATCCGCATGCAGATGACTGGAAAGGATGACCTAGCATGGTCGTTCGTTAAGGTTACTCTAAGTGTTGGTGACAACATCTACACATGTAGTGTAACAGCAGGCGATGATTGTGTTATCACCCAATCGGCTGGTAGCAACGACAACGCGTGGGAACCTGGGGAGTACATCTTCCTAAGTGAAGACGGCGAAGAAATCTGCAGTGCACAAGGCTGTGAAGTTGGTATATCCGTAACAAACGGTGGCCACACAGTAGCTGGCTCAACAAGCCAGACTGTAAACTGAGCGCTGAAAAGTTGAACAGTACGCAACACAAGTAATGCAAACACGGTCTTCGTTGGGTCGCCTTCGGGCGGCTCAACGGGGGCCATTTTTTTTTGTAAAATTTTACCATCACACTGGGAAACTATAGTTAGATACTACAATGTTTATACCAATGGGTTTGCATTGATTCAATGAATTATTGTAATTGGTCAAAGCGATTAATTGATTCTCGAATCTCTTGAATCGGTCTCCAGATATGTGACTTCAAACGTAGTATGATTCTCAAATGTACCCAGACTAGAACAGCCATTGAATGAGTAAAAGAAGTTAATCCGTTCATCGGGCGTATTGAATCCGAACCCAACGCACGAACGGCAAAGGGTGGGAATAGAATTGCGAGGAATAAAATCAGGTTAAGGGCTGCAAAGCTCACGGGAATAAGACTCCACTCCAGGGGATTTAGAACCACTGACAAGAGTACACCAAGGCCGCATGCTAAGGAACCGAGTACTAAGACTGGCATTTTGATATGTACGTAAAACAGAGTTCGCATTGTCATTCGCATTGGTGCTCCCACCGTCTTCGAGAACATCAAGTCTGAATTTCTCCAAAGATGGCGCACGAGTCCTTGGGCTCGCCGCATCCTTTGGCTGTGAATTGCTGAAAGCGAGATTGGAACCGCTTCAAAAAAATGCAAATCTGGATCATGGATTGCTCGCAATCCTTGGCGGCGGGCTTCAACCGCTAATTGTGAATCATCTGCATTGGAATCGGCTACAACACCAGCATTGATGGCATTACGACTGTAAGCGGCTAGAGAGCCCTCAAAAATTGGTGTTGAATCAAGACGGCTTTCAGCCTCTCGTGCCCGATTGTAATACGAGCGGTAAACACTGGAGCCCAGCATAGGTTTGCCATTTTCACCTATTGGCTGTTGTTGGCCACAAACTGCACCAATTTCTGGGTTCAAAAACCAGCGGCCAATTCTCTCCAAAGCATTCGCCGCCAAGCGAGAATCAGCATCAGTCAAAACAATAATTTCACTATCAGAATGAGATTCTGCCAAGCCTAAATTTACCGCCGCAGATTTTCCAGCAACACTGGTTGTTGATAGTAGGCGGACGAGGGGTCCTAACTCAGGTGCGTTAGAAATCCAATCTTCAACAACTTGCATGGTTCGGTCGGAAGAACCGGTGTCAATTACTAGTACCTCAAGTAATTCTCTTGGGTAGGGTTTGCGGGCCAGGTCGGTCAATTTCCCCTCAATTACTAACTCTTCATCGCGCACACAGATTATCACCGTCATCCTAGGGAGAGCGCCTGTCGTTCCTTCTGGGAAGTCAGGTAATGGGTGTTTAGAAAGCCATTTACGAGAAAACCAATCCTGTAATAACAGAGGCAAAATAGCAACTGAACCAAGTCCTATTTCACCAATAATCATCCATTCTGTTGGTGTCATTCTATGGGCTCCTGAAGTGAATTTTGGTAAAGTTCTGCCCACTGTTTGCCTAACATTTCTGGCGTCTGTCGCGCAACAGACGCGGGGCCGGCGACAGCCATTTTTTCCCAGCCAGCCGTATCTTTGAGAATTTCTTCAATAGCATCTGCCCACGCGGTGGAATCTAAGTTTTCAACGATGATTCCACCATCTCCTAATATGCCTTGACAAGCAGGAGATGCAAGCACTGGTAACCCGCAAGAAAGCGCTTCCATAGCCGCAACTGGCATGCCCTCATAATCGGATGGAATCAACAGCAGTCCGGCGGTTTTCAATAGTTCATCTTTGTCTTCGCCAGACAGCCAACCACGAGCGTGGATACCTTGGTCGGGCCCAAGTGAGTTAACCCATTTATGTGCAGGTGAAACGCCAGAAAGATGCAGATCAACTTTCAAGCCGCGGTCTCTCAATTGTTGGGTGGCTTCAATCGCCAAACGGTGTCCTTTGATGGGTGAAGGACGGGCGAGAAGTAGCATTGTTTGGCGGTCTCTTGAATCGGGATTAATCTCTTGGATGGGTGGTGCCGGAGAGCCAATTATCGCCATTTCCGGCAAACCTATCTCCTTTTTGTGGCGTGGGGTTAGGGCAACTGGAGTGACAAGGTCATGGCTGCAAAGTCGGGTGAATTCATTTTTCGCTGAAGGCTTGTTGAGAAGAAAATTATGGAAATTTCCAGCGTGAATTTGTAGAACCGTTGGGATTCCAGCGGCGATGCATAACTCAACTGCTCGTGACTTTCTCCACCAAGAATAACTGCTTGCTGTGTGAATGTGAACTATGTCAGGTGGCTTCTCGCTCAGATGATGTTTGAGAGCCTTTTTTGCAAGTCGCCAAACATTGAGTTTTGCAAAGATTGAACCATCAACATGAGTGTTGATTGAATCGGTTTGCCAACCGGGAGGTGGGTGTTGCAGGTGGTGACGAATTGTTGCTTGCATTCCACCGCGGCTTTGAACCGGACCGACATGCAAAACTCGCTTCAACTGGGCCACCTTTGGTGCGGGGGAGATGTAGCAACAATATAGAAGTCGGCACATCGGTCAGTCGTGGAAATACTCTGGGTGACGGCAAAGCGGTTCGGTGCCGACCTTGCGAAGACTACCCAATTGGCAGTTTCAAACTCGTTCGCCAAACAAGGATGGGGGGTCATATTTGTGGCTCCAGACCTAGCGGGGGCGATAGGTGATGCCGATAAATTTCTCACAGAAGACGGACCATTTTTAGTAGATGTGAAACGGTCAAAAAGGCCTGGATTGGGTTGGATTACATTTGGTAAATCACTGAAATCAACTTTACCTTTAGTTCTTCGAGATAATGATATTGAGGTTGCATTGGTCGAATGGCAAGCGGTCGCAGGCTCATATCGAGCTTTGAATAAAGCCGGAATACCTTGGTTGATTGTTGATAGAAGTCCACCAGTATTTCGCTCACTTACCGGTAGATTACAGTGGTTTGAGTATCGACGAGCATACAAGATTGCTGCAAAAAAAGGTGCTTCTGGCTCGGTATTAAAATCCAAAGCATTGGCAGAATGGCATCAAATAAATGGTCGAGCCATTGAGCCAGTCACCATATTGGAAGCGGGCGTGGAAGTCTCAAGGTTCAAGCCGAGCGAATTTTTAGGAACACCTTCAATACTACATCATGGCCAACTTGATGCTGAAAGAGATATAGAAAAATTAGTTGAAATTGGTAAAGTCCTCCATACAAGAGGAATTGAGTTTGACATGCTAATTGCTGGGGCTGGTAATCGCTTGACTGAACTACAAGAACAAAGTGAATTACATGATTGGTTATGGGTATTTGAGGCACTCAAATCAGAGGAAATTCCTGCATTTATTGAGAGGTGCCACATCGCTTTGTTTCCATTACCGGATACGGAAATTTGGGGACTTGCTAGCCCGTTAAAAGTGCGCGAATGGGCCGCCACAGGCTTGCCGATGATTCTGTCAGACATCACACCACACCGCTCAATTGGTGAAAGAAATTGGGCGAAATTAATTCGCCCTGACGCAACGATTGATGAGTGGGCTGACGCGGTTATTGAGTTGCTAGACTCGGACCTTCACGAGTTGGGCGCGCAGGCAAGAACAGATGCTGAAACCGAGTTTGATTGGGAAATAACAACTAGAGAACTCGTCCTAAGAATTACCGAACTTGGGGGAGCAAAATGACTGGGCTTTGGTGGTTGAAATGACCGTGCAAGAGAGCGAGGGTGTCACCCCAAAAGTGGGAGTGGTTGGGCGTAAAGTTGTGCCACAAAGAGATACACTTTGGCTCTCTGGGGCTGATGCGATAAACCTAGTTTTCGGCATCATAATTCATGTGGTATTGACCCGCGCATTACTCAGTGATGAGTATGGAACATTCGTGCTACTGCTCGACTTTTTCCATGTTTGTGTGATTCTTGTTGACCTCGGGCTACCAACTCTCATTGCTCGTGATGGTGGCCGACTAGGCAATCACCTTTCCGAGCTTCTAACCAAAATTTCAAGCCTACAAATTGTGTTGATGTGGGTTATTGCAATAGCGGCAATGTTTGTCGTTGGTTCATTTAATTCAGTGTGGAAAAACCCTGCCTTCTTACTCGCTATTGGGGCTGGACTACAGGTACTTGCATACTCGTTCCGATCGGCTTTCCGGGCTCTTGGAGAAGCCCGTTTAGAAGCATTAGTCAGAGTTAGTGACCGCGCCATTGTTGCTCTTTTGATGGCAACATGGGCAACCGATTTGCCAACACTAGCAGGCGCAACTGCACTCGGCCCTGCATTTGCCCTTGCAATTTCAATGAGTGTTTGGAAATGGCGTATTGAGCCTGGGTTGAATGAGCCTAACGAGAACGCCCCAGAAACAGCCAAGATGGGACGCCGTGATTTGGTCAGAACTGGTTTGCCTTTCTTAGTGGCAGGAGCAGCACTAATCATCAACATAAGAATTGAGAAATTACTTCTCGGCGTGTTAGCAACACCACAAGATGTCGCGGTTTTCCAAATCGCATGGCTTGGTTTTATAGCCGGTTATGGGCCTATCCTTTCTCTACGCGCAGTGCTACTGTCGTGGTTCGGGGAAGTCAGAGATGACTACAACAAGTTGCTACATCGCTATAATCGGGCATTGTTTGCAACAGGTATTCTTGCCCTTATTGGTATGGGAATCGGGCTTTTAGTTGCCCCTTTTGCCTTTGGTAATTTATTCCCTGAATATACTGAATTAGTTGAAAGACCGTTTTATGGACTGTTACTCGCCTGGCTTTTCCACACCATGGCTAGTCCATCTTTAGCATTGATTCAAGTGAGTGAAAAGCCTTGGAATTACAGCCGAATACTTTGGCTTGGAATTATCGTTAGCACAATTGCTAGCCTGTATCTGATTCCAACCCAGCCAAGCGCAGTCGATGGCGCAGTTGTAGCAGCAATACTCGGCTCGCTATTCGTATTTGCATTTGCCTTCACTGGAGCAAAATCATGGTTGACTACTCAATCAGGAATTGAAAATCTCGGCGAAGCCCACACCTAATTGTAGTAGATCCGCAGCCGATGTTGTTTGAGAAAAAATCACTCATTCATCGGCGTTTTCAGCAAGCATCTCTTGTAATTCGCCAGATTCAAACATCTCAAAAGCGATATCCGAACCACCGACGAGTTCACCATCAATGAAACATTGTGGCATCGTTGGCCAATCTGACCATTCACACACTGCGGGGATTGCACGTGGGTCAGCCAATATATTGACTGAAACAAATGGTATCTCTAACTGTTGATACACCATAGCAGCGCGTGCGGAAAAA
>CAUZFJ010000041.1:0-8644 GCA_963579105.1 Candidatus Thalassarchaeaceae archaeon | reverse complement strand
TATTTGCATTGACCCGCCGCATCGGCCTCTCAATCATTGTAGTGACTCCAGTGGCTATTGCAGCTATCTGGGTTGTCGGGGCAATGGCATTGTTGAATCTTAATTGGAATGTTTTGACAGTGATGGTCACAGCCCTTACTATTGGTTTAGGAATCGATTATTCAATCCATGTATGGCGAAAGTACGAGGATCTCAAAGAGAAATTGGAACCTTGGGAGGCGGTCAAGGAAATGCACGCCACAACAGGGGTAGCACTGCTTCTTTCTGCTGGGACCTCTATTTGTGGTTTCTTAGTCCTGGGGCTATCTCCAATGCCAGTTGTTCAGGATTTTGGAGTGGTAACTGCTCTAACGGTCTTCTTCTCTCTAGTTTTGGCTCTTGGTTTGACGCCTCTACTGCTTACTGCAGATAGCCTCAGAGAAAATTGAAATTCCGTCAAAAATTGACATTAATCAACTCTTTTCATCTGATGGAACTAGATTATCAAGATCAATATTCAATTCTCTCGCCACTAGAATCAAAGCCATCCATGCAGTAATATGGCCTAGGGATTTGCGCTTTCTTTGGGCCCTTCTCATCACCTCTTGACGGGCAAGATTTGACTCTTTTGAGATAATTTGTAACAACGCTGGCACATTGAAAGATTGTTGACCAGTGTCTATCACTATAGATTTCGCAATGGTCGGTCTTGACTCACTAATAGGTGCTTCATTGTCTCCTTTTTCTTGTACCACTACAGTGGTAGTTGAACTGTCAGCATCCTCTGAAATACTGTTGCCTGATTTGGTCGCACCCCTGCTCTTTAGGTTACTTTGGGGACAAGTTGGTGGCTGGTCTAGTACAGTAGCGCGCGGAAACCATCCTAGTGGGACTGATACATCAACAAGTTCGGTATTTGTTGAAAGCATGTCATCTTTGGATATTAACCAGCCTTTTGCAAGAAGTTTTGTGAGTAATATTTCAGCATCGGTTGGGGCTAACCAACCTAGATCAAGACTCCAAGTTCGAGTGATTGAACTTGCATCGAGGGGTTCATTTCCCCAAGTTCTCCAAGTCATTGCTAAAAGGCGACGAATGTCATTTTCAGCCTCACTTACCTGGCTCAATCTAATCACCTAGCATGCGCTCACCATCTAGCGCCCATCCAGCGATATGCTCATCACTTCTAAGTGACACCATTTTCCCTTCATCTGGTGCAAGCCACCAAGAGAAGGAATTTCTCAGGCTGGAAGGCAGTCTATCCATCACAAAAGATAGGTCTCCTTTCCTCTGACTGATTAACAAAGCAGAAAGTGGGCCGAATTGTTTTACTTCTAGAAGCCTCGGCGTTAGCGTATCAGTGATGTAAGTAAGTGAAACTTCACTTGGTAGTTTAATACGAATGATTACTTGCTCTGTTACAGCATGACCAAGGGTGATTTCTTTGTCTTTTGCAAAGAGGTCAATAGTTGTCCTTTGACAGCCTATCATCAATAAATCCATCACATCTTTGTGAGAAGTTGCAGCAGCATCAATTTGAACATCGCCAATTTGTTCAATAAAATCCCTTAGAATACTGAAAGGTAATCTAGAAACTTTTTGATTTCGAAACTCAATATGTAGCGGGTGGCCTTGAAGTCTAGGGTCATCGAAATCAACAGGACCTGGCCACAAGGCATCGGTCCCCCAAACGAACCGCGCCCTACGTTCCATAACCCCTGCTGACTAGGTTAAGTGCATCAAGTCTATGTTTGGGACAAACACAACAACAAAAGCGGAGCAACTATTGCGGGCCCTCAGGTAATGAGAGTGAATCCCTAAAATAGGGTCAAGTGTAGGAGTGTTATGTGATGGATAGATATATCGCAAGAGACCCAAAGACTGGCTTGCCTTTACAGATTGGAGAAAAGGGTATTCCGGGCCATGTTGATGAAGCCTATCGAGCACCGCGAGGATATTGGGATGCCATCAAACACTTCGACATTATCCCATTAGCGAGTGGCTCTGTTCAAGCAGTGGAAGTTCGTTGGAGAGAAAAACCACAACTTGTATCTCGAGCAGATGGCATCAGGGCTTTGCCTAGAGTCATGCGCAGTGACCCGGATGAAGTGCAAGAACAATTAAAAATTGCTCTATCCGATATCAATTCTGAAATCAGGGTTGCTGCTCTTTTTTCTCTACCATACTGTGCTTTAGTAGAAGCAGAGGATTTGTTTGAGCATCTCAGTGAATTACTTGATGATGTAGACCCATTTGTAAGGAAATCAGCATCAAATTGTTTAGAAATCGTGTCGCCAGTTTTCCCATCGGCAACTGAAGAAATTTTGTCACAAGAGTTACGCTCAACTAATATTAATCGCCGCAAACCAGCCTACAATGCGCTAAAGGAAATGTCAAAGGTTTGGCCAGATGTTGTGGTCTTTCATCTCGACGACCTATTACGCCTTGAGGATGATAAGTTAAGGGTCGAAGCAGCAAAAATCCTACCTTCTCTTGCTCGTACCAAGTCCGCTTCAGTTTGGGATTTGATTGGCTGGGCATTGAGTGATGATTCAGACCAAGTTAGGACACAAGCAGCTCGCACATTGCCAACCCTCGCAGCATCGCAGCCGAGAATGGCCAAAATTCTTGTGGAAAACTCATTGTTTGATACATGTGCAGCCGTTAGAAAGCCAGCACTTCGTGCTCTAAATTCGATGGACATCACTGGATTTAGAATGAACCGTCTATGTGTAGATGGTGCTCGCCATACCGACCCAGCGATTAGGAGGGCCTGTATTTTGATGATGCCTCGATTATTCACAGAATCAGAAATGCGAATACAGGCAGCGGAACTATTACGTCAGGAGACTAAGCCAGATTTGATTTTATTACTCGAAGAGTTGTCCAGAGATCCTGAAATTGATGGTGGTGAAGATGAGAAAAACCGCTACCTGGCGAAGGCTCCACCGGCTACAGACATTGACGGAATACCAATTTTACCAGCGGTTGATGTACCCCCTCAAAAGCAACTATCAAGCCAAGAAAAACGAGATGAACCCAAATCTTTAGAGTGAACCAGAGATTTTCTCCTGTGCGTCATTATTAAAGAGGGGCGTAAGGTGGGCGGCTCGCTGAGTGATTACATGAGTGCAAAATCAGGCGATTGGAAGGCCGAGCAGTTTGAGCGTTTGTGGAAAGGACGCAGTGTCAAAGGGGATAACCCCGTGAAGGCAGCAAAGTTCCGCCAATACATGCGAGAGCACGTTCGTCAGAAGATTCCGGACATCAAATCTGTCAGTAGCCGCCGCCAAGAACGCAAAGAGGGTGGTGGTGTACACATGGATGAAAATCGATTCTTCACAAAGGAATACTGCCGGAAGTACTGGATGGGTGAACTACAAGAAGAAATTCGTGAAGCCGAGTCCTACTGAGCAGGACAGGTGAGCAAATGACCAATCAAACAGCATTAACCAATGTAAAGTTCTCATCTTGGGACTTGGATCCTTCAATTCTTGCAGCTATTTCAGAGAAAGGCTGGGAATACGTAACTCAAATCCAAGCCGAAGCAATTCCCTTGGCTCGTAGCGGCCGAGATGTTGTCGGTCAAGCGAGGACCGGTTCAGGAAAGACCGCTGCATTTGGCATTCCAACAATTGAGTCAACTGAGGCAAATGGTAATCTTCAAGCTATCATCATCACCCCTACTAGGGAATTAGCACAACAAGTCGCAGATGAATTACAATGGCTTCAGGGAGATAAAGGATTAGCAATCATCACTGTGTATGGTGGTACAGACGTAGACAAACAGGCCAAAAAATTGAATGACGGCGTTGAGATTGTCGTAGGAACCCCAGGTCGCATTATTGATATGAGTAAAAGAGGACATCTCAAACTCCAATCCATCTCGACCCTTTGCCTAGATGAGGCAGACCGCATGCTTGACATGGGTTTCTTCCCCGATATTCTATGGGTTTTAGAACAGATGGAAAACAGAAAGCAAACCATGCTTTTTAGTGCAACCTTCCCTGACGAGGTGTTGGAGGCTGCAAATACCTTCATCACTGACGCTGAGCACGTAATGTCTGATGATTTAGAAGTTGACATTCCAGAGATTGACCAGATGCATATCTCAATAGGTCGTGCTAACAAATTATGGGCATTAGGTAGAATCCTTGTAAATATGGGTGATGATGACCAGATGATGATTTTCTCAAATACCAAAAGGATGGTTGATTTACTTTCTCAGCGACTGAGCAAATTCGGCTTTAATGCAATTGGATTACATGGTGATATGCCACAAAATAAACGTGGCCGAATTATTGATTCTTTCAAAGATGGAAGTGAGAAAATTCTCATTTGCACAGATGTTGCCGCTCGCGGAATTGATGTTGATGGAGTTACAATAGTAGTAAATTATGATCTTCCGATTGATGTTGAAAGTTATGTTCACAGAATTGGAAGAACTGGGCGAATGGGTCGTAAGGGCACAGCCTGGTCATTTGTCAGTAGTGAGGATAAAGGCCAGTTGCGGAAAATAGCGGCAACGTGGAACCTAAACATTCCTGAATCAGAAGCACCAGCATTGCCCAAGGGTGTCGATAGAGATCCGATTCGTAAACAGCAAGATTGGGAAGAGGTAGCCAATAATTTTGGCATGGTTCCTGTGAAAATATCTATTGGTAGTAACCAAGGTGCAACAAATCATACTTTGACAAATTGGTTTTCTAATGAAGCAAAACTGAACCAACTTGCTATTGGCGAGGTTTGTATACAAGACGATTCAAGCGAGGTTGAGATTCATCTTGACAAAGTTGAAGCGGTTGTAAAAGTGATGGCTAACCGAGTTTGGAATGGCGATTCAGTTAACCTTGAAATCAGACGATAGGGTAAGCCTCTGGATAGAATGAGGCATTATTCCTCTTCTTCAGATGAATTAGCCCAATCAAATTTGAGTATTGCAAACGATGCTGCAATTCCGCTAATTAACAAATATCTCCAGGCTTTGCCAGAGATATCTTCCCATTGTCTAATTTCTTCGCCACAATAAGCACTGATAATATCTTCACAACCTTCTGCCTCAAGCCGCTGCTGTTCGGCTTGGTCATCAAACCCGAGGGTGTGGACAGTAGAAGTTGCTAAAATCCCGGCCAATAATAGTGTTACTAGAGATAACTGTGGTAATGGCTTGCGCTGTGAAATCCTAGTTGGGAGGGTGAATAGTAGGCGTAGGTCACCAGCTTGTTTTGTTTTAGCAGGGCCCCCAACCACAAAATACCACACAGTCCAGCCTAGGACAATTATTAACAAAAAGCCGATTTCAAGCATAAATTGATGGAATTCCCACATTGGAGCCCAACAATCATCGGTTGGATTTCCAACACATCCGTTCACAGCCAGCGGATAGAGAACTAAAAGGCGTGCCAAATTTAGCAAACTGAGTATCCCCGCCATGACTAACATACCGCGTAATTTCAAACGTTTTGAAACCCCAGGGGTCATCCAAATCATGAATGATACGAACACAATCTCATGTATTCCTGTACATTCATCGCTGACCCACAACGGGTAAATACCAGTCCCAACGAATGAAGAATGATTGAATTGAATAATTGTAGCTGGTCCATCTGTGTTAACATAAGAGATGCTTTCTGGACCAAATATCAATGAGTGTGTGTGATACCATACCCAGGTTAGTGTTTCTTGGTAAATTAAGAAACTATCATTGGGTAAAGTTAGCCATCGATAGAAAAGATCCGCCGCCATTAATATAACAACGACTATTCCAATTATTTTCAATCTTTCAAAGATTTCTGACCATGAGACATCATCCTCCGGCCGTTCCATATGTGCTTGATGAGCCCCCTCCTTATCAAAACAATATCTCTGAATGGGTTGAAAAGAGGTAGTATCCTCGAACTAAGCGAGGAACCACTGATGCTAACCCTAAACTTGCTTGGCTATCATTGCCCGGTACCTGTTCACGAGACGAGAAAAGCCTTGGGCGCAATGGAAATAGGCACAACTCTAGAGGTAATTGCTGATGATGTTGAGACAAAGCATGATATCCCATTGTTGCTGGACAGGATTGAAGCCAAACTGATATCGATTGTAGAAGATGCTGGTGAAATTAGATTCATTATTGAGAAACAGTGAGTTGAGAATATGGCTTCAAAAAACAATATCTCAATTCTTGAGGCTAAGGATATTCCTGCTGATGCTAGTCTGCCAACGGAATTTGGAAAGTTTAGAATCCGCGTTTTTCATGAACAAACAACTAACTTGGACCATGTAGCATTAACTCTTGGCGACATGATTGGACCCGATCCAGTACTTGTCCGTATTCATTCTGAATGTTTGACAGGTGACGCATTTGGGAGTCTAAGGTGTGATTGTGGTCCGCAATTGAAATCAGCGATGGAGATGATTCATCAAGCAGGTTGGGGTTGTGTTGTATATTTACGCCAAGAGGGCCGAGGAATTGGCCTTCGTGAGAAGATAAAAGCATACCATCTACAAGATGAAGGCGTTGATACTTTAGATGCTAACATTATGCTTGGTCACCCTGCTGATGCCCGGGATTATAGAATTGCGGCCGAGATTCTAAAGGCCATAAATATCACAGCAGTCAGCTTGCTGACAAATAACCCTGACAAAGTTGAACAGATGAATAATCTTGGTATTGATGTGGTTGACCAATTACCCCTTATTGTCGGCGTTGGTGTAGATAATGTTGAATATCTAGCTACTAAAGCTCAAAGAATGGGACATTCGATAGACATTGATTCAATTAATGACATAAAATGAGACCTCATATTCTCATTGTCAACTCAGCGCAACTTCTGCTCTACTGATTAACTTTAATTTAGATTTCATGTCAATTATAGAGAGTGAGGGCCGCGACCGGGAATTGAACCCGGGCTGGCAGGACCACAACCTACCGTCCTAACCCCTAGACCACCGCAGCCAATAGGTGTCCCGCCCACATACCCCCTCCTAATCAACCGTTCTACCGTGTCATGAAAGCGAGGGGTTGAAGGCTGTTCCCTACACGCACAGGCTATGGAACAACGCTCAAATGGAGGTGTAGCCGCCTTACTGGTTCTCTTGATGCTCGTGAGTATACCTATTCCCGTGGCTGGAGATGTGGTAATACGTTCAGAAGTGGTTGACCTTTTCCCATCTGGCACTTTTGATAACTCAAGCGAATGGGCTCTTAGCACCCAATATGGATTTACGCCTGAAGTTCAAGCCCATTGGACAGAATCAATGATTACGGATAGTCATCTATCTTTTACTCATCAAAGACCTCAAAATGTTGCCGAAGATACTAGTTGGGCATTATATTCGCCCTCAAGCAGTAATCTGTCTTTGGGAGTCCCCGATGGCGGTTACAGTTGGAGCAAAGGACCTGAAATAGAACTTACAAATTTTGATATGACAGGATTGACAGCCGATCCACTGTTGAATGTGACACTGATGGTTGCGTTTGCCATCCCAGAAACACTACAAGATGATCAAGTCCGAATTGAACTTGACTGGGATGGGAACATTGAATTGTTAACGAATTTTGCCCACACACCTTCAGCGATTGATAATATGCAAGGGAATCCATTAGAGATATCTCTTGATGGAATCACTAACTGGACTTACACCCAGTTAGAGGATGTAGTTGTGACAATTGATTATGTTTCAGTTGGAGGGATTGATGATAGCGAAGTAAGAGTTGATGCTGTTGGCATCAAGATTTTGCATCAGACACAATGGTCAGGGCTTGATTCAGGAAAGGCAGTGTATTCTGAACCTCTAGCAATGACACCATTCGAGGATTTTGATTTCGCAACAGGTAGTCAGAATAATCTCATCACCACTAGTTGTGGACTTGAGGTAGTTACTGGCGGCAACCCGGGTGGTTGGGTGACATCTGCTCTACAGTTACCACATGACCAAACATGGGGTAGAATTCACTTGTTTGGTAATGCCAGTGTTTCAATTGAAATACAGAGCAGTACAGACGGCATTAGTTGGAGTGCTGGGGTTGGAATCACAGATGGTTCTTTGGTTACAGCAGCTAACTATCTTCGTGTTGATGTCGTTATTTTTGATGGCTGTGTATCTGGTTTACGAATTGATTTCAATGACCCAACACTTTCAATCAACGGGGAAATTACAGGAATGACTGATGGTTTACTATGGGAGTACAGTTATCTCAGTTTCGCGCTGGGTACCAATTTGTTAGCCACTCAACCGATGACAGTTGGCTCATTTTCACTTTCAATCCCTGTTGGAAGGTTTCTTCCTGCAAATGGTGAAAACTTAGATATTGGTGTTGGAGCACGATTTTACTGGTCATCTAATGGTGTTCCTGAAACCGTTGTAGCGCAAATTGAGGATATTACTCTCTCGGGCGGATTCCTTGTTGAATGGGATTATGATCCAATTTGTGAAAGGCCTGCTGATGTCTATTTGAATGAGGATGATATTGGAGATGTGGTATCATTTAGAAATACATGTAGTGATGACATTACTCCAGTCAGCAATCTTATTGTTACAGCCGAAAGTCAGAATCCATCTCTTGTTGCAGTCAGTGTTGAAGATGGAAGGTTGGTATTCAACCAGCAACCAGAGCAATCAGGGGTTGCTCCAGTTGAGATCAATGTCTATGACGAGAGAGGAAATTCATGGT
>CAUZFJ010000040.1:0-8685 GCA_963579105.1 Candidatus Thalassarchaeaceae archaeon | reverse complement strand
TGGTGGCGAAGGTCTTGTTCGCAATCTAATCGCTGGAAATCGTGTCGCATCCGCTTATGGTGGATGTTCAAATGTCGGATATGTTCCTGACCCATTTGGACACGTAGGACAGTTACCAGCAATCCTGCAAGGATGCGGGCTTGACACTTTCATCTTCACCCGCGGTGCTGGACCTTGGGTAGCAGAAGAAGCCAAGGGTCTTTTCTATTGGCAAGCCGCTGATGGAGAAACCGAAGTCTTGGCTATTAAGCAGATTCCAGATTATCCAAATCTAATGGCATGGGGCTTTGAGGATAGACAACTAGACGCCAAAAACTCACCAAATATCAACATAGATACAGCGATGGCAAAAATGCAAAGATTGCTTGATATGGCTAAGAAAACCTACAACTGGCGGCCAGAAGACATGTTGTTTGGCCAAGGTAGCGACCACACTGCACCACAAACAACTTTGCCGAAATTAATTACTGCGGCAAACGACCATTTCGGCAAAAAAATTCAGTTCAAGCATTCATCTTTTTCCCAATTTACCAGTGATATCAAGTCATGGATTGGGCGTAAGAAAATCCACCGGTATCAAGGCGAGTTACATGATGGGTGGGATAGAAATATCCTATCAGGGGTGTTTAGCGCGAGGCTCTACCTAAAGCGTCTCAATGACCAAACTATGCGGGCTTTGACGGACCGAGTTGAACCACTTAGTGCGGCCGCACGTGCCTATGGTGGGAGGAACAGACAAGAACGTCTGAACTTGGCATGGCGAGAGGTGTTGAGAGCTCATCCACACGACGATGTTTGTGGTTGTTCAGTTGACGCTGTACACGATGATAATGAGGTAATGTTCAAACACGCATCTGAAATTTCAATGATGCTGGTTGATGATGCGACTAACGATTTGGTTTCTGCTTTCAATCTACACCATGTTGACCGTGATGCAGTGCCAATTTTATTACATAATCCTATGCCTATTGCTTGGTCAGGCACGCTTCCTGTTGACATGGCACTGCCTGCATATCGCTGTTATCTTGAATCAGGAACTCCACTCAAAATTGAGTTATCAAAACCAGCAGATGGTTGCATCATTCATACTATGGCGGCTCTTACCGAGCCGCAATTTGGATTACATGTTCACGCTGATAGAGCGATTAATGTCGAGTTACCACGGGTACAAGGTGCTGTGCTAGTACACAACCTTCCACCTGGAATTCATGTTGCCCATATTTTGCCAGGTCACGGACCGCAAAACTTGCCGGCAAAACCAGTCAAGACAGGCGGGCGTCAAGGACGCACCGACTGGATGGAAAACGGACTTGTCAGAGTTCAATTTGGCAGAGATGGCCGCTTTGATGTAATTGATTCTGGCACTAAGCGGACTTACACCGGCTTAGGCAGATTGGAAAGTTCTGAGGATGCTGGTGATTCATACGATTGGTCAGCAGGAGGGCATCCTGTGGAGGTAGGAACAGGCCGTGGCTCAAAGATGGAAAAGAGGGTGCAAGCAGTTGATAGAAGAATCTACGACTTGGATGATTCCGACAAGCGCTCAAGTTCAGTCACCTTGATGATGGAAAATGAATGGTTAACCACAGTACTTGTGCAAGTTCATTGGTCACTGCCAACTTCGTTTGATGATTCCACTCAAAAACGCTCTGCTGAAGAGGATTGGGTAACAGTTGAACATTATGTCACCTTGCGCACAGGTTCTAGGTTAGTTGAGATTGAAACTATGATCAACAACACTTGTGAAGACCACAGGTTGAGGGTGTGCCTGCCAACTGGATTGACTCCCAAGAAGGTGTGGAGCGGAGGGGTGTACGATGTGCTCTCAAGGTTGACTAGTATTCCTCATGAGAGTGATTGGGAACAACCATCGGTACCTACTCAGCATTTCAGTCAGTTTGTGGCTATGCAAGACCGAGTTGGAGGTTTGGCAGCAATTGTGCCGGGCTCAAACGAATATGAGGTCGCTAAAACAGATGGCAAAGATGGACTTGATTTACGAATCACCATGCTACGGGCTACCGGTTGGTTGAGCCGTGATGGATTTGCTAGCAGGAGAAATCGTGCTGGACCATGTTATCCAGCACCCGGCGCTCAGTGTCAAGGTCAATCATGGATGCGCTGGGGTATTTTGCCTTACGAAGGTATGTGGGCACAGGCTGGTGTGCACGAAGCGGCTGAGAAATTTGCTGCTAACGCAACATTGTTGCCTGCTCATGGAAAACCACAACTCAATGGCTTCTTTGATGACCCACTTTCAAAGGGTATTCGCGGTCGTTCTGCAGCGCCAGTCAGATTTGTCGGCGAGGGACCACGGCCGTTATTGTCAGCTTGTAAGCCGGCCGAGGATGGTGAAGGCACAGTAGTCAGGATTCACAATCCAACCAAACATGATTGGACAGGCAGAATTGAGACAGACTTGCCTCTGTTTGAATGCAATGAGTGTGACATGATGGAAATACTTGGTAAAGCGGTAGACATTACAGACCAAGGCTGGGATATTACCATTGGTTCAAAGAAAATTATCACCTTCCGCTTCAAGTGAGGTTGCAACATGGTCGTAAAGGATGAGTTATGGCGATATTTTTCGCCTGATTACATAATTGCTCGCCAACGTTTCCTTGATGCGGCTGAGCAGGCGGGAGCAAAAGTCACCTCAATGCCAATTTCAGTTAGGGGGCCTTCTGATGAAACTCTTACAATCGATGTTGCCTACATCGGTGGAGAGAAAGCAACGCGAATGCTGATACACACTAGTGGAGTTCATGGCGTTGAAGGATTTCCTGGAAGTGCAAATCAGATTAGATTACTAGAGCGCGTGTCGGCAGGTGAATTGCGAATCCCCGATGATACTGCTTTGATAATAGCACATGCAATCAATCCCTACGGATTTGCTTGGTTAAGGCGTGTAAACGAGGATAATGCTGATTTAAATCGTAATTTCCTTCCACCTGGTGAGCCTTATGTGGGTGAGCCAGAGAGATACCATGAATTGGATGGATTACTAAATCCACGGTCGCATAAATCGATGTTTGACATGTTCCAGTTGAAGGCGACTTGGGTGATGTATCGGATGGGATTCAATGTTGCAAAACAGACTGTTGCTGAAGGCCAATTTGAGAGACCAAAGGCGATGCAGTATGGGGGTTTTCAAATGTGTGAGGGGCCAAAATTGTGGCTAAATTTTCTCAGCGACGTGTTAGCAAATGTGAAACGAGCAGTATGGATTGACTTTCATACTGGATTAGGTCCATTTGGTGTGGATTCCTTGCTTGTGTCAAATGAACTGGGTGAGGAGTCATTTGCATCGCTGACAACTCGTTACGGTTCAAGAATACAAGCACTAGACCCTGATGCCGGGGTTGCTTACCGTATACGTGGTGGAATGCTTGAAGGATTAGCAGCACGATTTACAGATATTGATTGGACATTGATTACCCAAGAGTTTGGGACTTACAAACCGGTCAAAGTAATCAAGACGTTACGGGCAGAGAATAGAATGACTCAATGGTCAAATATTAGTAAAAGGAAAAAAGTTCACTCGAGGGAGCGCCTAGATTTGGTAGAAATCTTCAGTCCCAAATCTGACAAATGGCGAGGAATGATCATGGATAGAGGTCAAGCGCTGATTGATGATGCCCTGGCCGACCTTTGATTTTCAGTAAATCCAAGCGTCGGGTTGATGGGAGAAGGCGTTTCCGAAGGAACATGGCTCGGAAGGTAGTGGCTCGCGCTCCGGTGCGCCTAGACTTTGCAGGTGGCTGGACAGATGTTGCTCCTTACACACATGATGTGGGGGGTGAAGTGGTCAATCTAGCGATCAACAAGTATGCCACAGCGACTCTTGAGGTTGACGATGCAGGCATTCTCACAGTCTCCTACACTTGTGAGGTTCCGGTAGGTTCTGGATTAGGGACTACAGGTGCAATCAACGTTGCATTGATGGGCGCTATCAGCGCCATGGAAACCGATGATATTGGTCGCAAGGCGTTGGCAGAACAAGCATTTCAATTTGAATCGCTTTTGGGAAATAAAGGTGGACGCCAAGACCAATGGGCGGCAAGTCACGGCGGTTGGAATCATCTGATGTTCATGCAGGATGATGTCGAGGAAATGCCGCTTGTCCCGCTCGCGTCGGTGACAAAGTGGTTACAGCGTCAGTTGATTGTTGTGAACTCAAATATTTCTCATGTTTCGGGGGAACTTCACAAGAATATCTGGCAAAAATATACTGCGGGTGACAAAGAGGTTGAAGAAGGCCTGATGGCGATACGTCTAACGGTTCGGGATATGGCGAAGGCTGTTCAACAAGATAGGCGTGATGAGTTCATCGCGTCTCTTCGTGAGGTTTGTCGGGGGGTTGACCTGCTTGACAAAGGACTTCACGACCCATTTAGAGAGGTAGTTGACCCACTTCTTTCGAGCAAGGATATATTGGCTTGGAAAGCCCTTGGTGCGGGCGCTGGCGGTTGCGCTATGCTGTTGTGTAATCTTGGTAAACGGGAGGCCGTTGAGGCCGCTTGCGAAGCGGCCGGTTGGAGTCTAATTGATTGGGCTCCCGATACCGATGGATTGCAAATCACCGTTGAGGAATGAGCACTCTCGAACTTAACTAAGGCTTGCATTACTGCCAACTGAGGCCATCAATTTTTGTTGATAATGTTGAGATGCTAGGGCTTAGTGCACTGACGATTTCAGCCTGCCATTGGGCAACTCCTAAAGCATTGTTTAACGGATTTGTTTGCTCTAATTGACGAGCAACAAGAAGTGGCCACCGACCCATTGAAGGTGGCCAAAGTTGAACATCACCTGGCAAATTATCCAGATGATGCGGTGTTGCTTCATGAGACCAAATCGGGTTACTCGCAAGTTTTGTCAAAGCCCCTCTTTGTGAATTGCAAAGAGCTACCGTCCTTAGCGCATCAAGTCGGTTTGGATGCTCTTCATCAGGACGGTCTAATTCGCCGGGCGGGGCGCGTTCAAAAAGAACAAATCCATGTTTGTTTTCAGGTGTGTCGGGGTTCCAGCCAAGCCCAGCAAATATTGTGAAAAGGCTATCCCATGACTCTGGAGCCCGAATGTACCATCCCATTCTATCGGGCTTGTTATCGACTTCCAAATGCCATGTCCAATCGGTCAAAAGTGGACTTAGGGCGTTGCGGATTTGACCTAAGAGTATACGCTCTCCTAGTATTGAATCCCCGCTTTTTACAGTGGGTGGTCCAATTTTTACCGCCACAAAAGCGCTCAGATTAAGGCCGAGGTCTTTAGGACTAATTGACCAGCGATGTTCACCTAATCTATCAGGTCCATCGTTCATTTGTGTCGGCTCCATAGTCCAGCGGTGGATGCTCTTTTCGCCATCATCTCCCACACCTAATCGGAAACTTATTCTGTCATCGCTAAGCGTCAAAGCCCCATCTTGTGTTGTGAATTTCACGTCACCTTGGGGTTCGGGGGAATGATTACCTGGGTAAGGATGATCATCAAAGTCAAGTTCTTGCCAAAGACGGTTGAACAAGGCTTTCTCCATGCGCGGGCGAGGGGCTGCTTACACATTACAATGCCTAATCTAGACATCTCAAGGGCTTGAGTGGCGTATGCTCAAGGTTGGTCAAAATGACATGTTCCGCATCCTGTCTTTCAAGTGGCGTTGGGCTGATAGATGCAGTGTTGAGAAGGTCATTCCAGATTGATTCTGAAAGGCTTGCGAATTTGACTGCGAAGCGGTAGGAATTGAGAATGAATCCCGCTTTTGGATGCTTGGTGAATGTGCCGCCGTCGAACAGCGCTTCTGCGCGGGTGAGTTGAGTGCGGGCAATGATTGAGGTGAAGGCTCGGTCAGCTCGGAGATTGTTAGCAAGTCCAGCCTTAGTCACTAGATTTGTGATATGAGCACAAGCACCTGGGACAAAAGTGTCGTCTCGGAACCAGTTATGCGATGGCATCCAAACTTGTTTGGCTATGTCTTGGAAGGTTTGCAGGTATCTTAGATGTAAAATTAAGTCTCTACTCATCTTGATGAGTGTGGCAAGCGAAAATCGCGAATCTTCGTCGTCAAACCCTGATTGTTCTAGGAATTGGTCGAGTATCTCATCAGGGTCACGATTTGGATTGTCGGTTAGGGCGATGACTGCGAAAGTATTCATTTCTGACCAAAAGTCATCAGAAGCGTGGTCTGTTGACCAGCCACCACCTCGGGGAATGATGTAGGAGCCAGCCCAGTTCGGAGGTAGTGAATTGGAGAGGCCACACCTGTTCGCTTTGTCTATTTCATCAAAGCCGTTAGCGATAGAGTGGCCGAGCCAATTTGGTACAAGGCCGAGAAGTTCGTATTCACGTTCACATTGAAATTCGATTAGGCGTGGCGGGCCATCAAGTTCGATGGAATTATTCCACGGTTGATGCCGCCAGTAGTCCGTCGCTGTATGCTTAACTGAAACTACTAGTCTTGTATTATCATTCCAAGTGGTTAATCCAGCAGATTGTTGCTCAGAATCTGCATGGAATCCATCGTCACCTAAATCCCACATTCTGAGAACACAATACATCCCTAACTGCTCGCAAACAACCTCTTCAAGTTCTGAGACAATACGTTGCAGTGCTCCGATTTTACCTAATTTTTCACACAGTTCACACAGGCAACTAAATGGATCCAAGCGGCTTGCCCAAGAATCAGTTTCAAATGCTTCACCGAAACGAAAAATGATTCCTTTCAAATCCGGGAATCGGTTAAACAAAGCGTGTAAATTTATGTTTATTGAGCGCCATGTTTCATCATCATGTGGGCAGCCACCACTGCTCTTGGCAACCTCTGTTGGTAGGGTAAACAGGTCTTCCATTACCCACGCATCAAGGCTAGATTCCATTGCATCTTTGATGCGCTCATCTAGATCTGAAATCCGCTGAGAAACCTCGGAAGGTTGGGCGTTTTCCATGACAAGGGAGAGACAGCCAAATAGTTGGTCAGCCACCACTAAATCAGTAAATCCACGCTCAGAGAGAAATGCTGGGTTGCGCCAGCGAGTTGCAATTTCTGCATGGTTAGGTGGGTCGTGGACATATGCTATTTTCATCCGCTTACGATTTGATGGTTCGTCCATCTCTTCGCCGGTCATATTACCACCTCGATGTCGGTATGAAAAGTCCAGCCCATTTCAGAAAATGCGGAGGCCGCTGCTGCTGGGAAATCTGGATTAGGTATGATACCGAAAATTGAACCACCTGACCCGCATTGTTTGGCGCATGAGCCAAGAGAGCGGGCCAACTTTACTGCATCAAGAGTCTCTCCAAGAGCCTCTTGGCCAAATAATTCTAGTCGCAAATCAAAATTAGTGTCAATCAATGATGCAAAAACAGTAGAATCACCACTGCCAATTGCTTGACGTCCTTCATTTGCGCAATCAGCAAGGTGCTGGATAATTTCAATCATTTCGGAATCTTGTTGTTGCCATCGCTCGGCAATCCCAGAGTGTGTTTTTCCAGAATCTTCGCCACTTGGAGCGTGTGCCACCCATAACGAAGGGAAGTTTTCAGTATTGAGTTCGGTGTAATCTCCATAACCCCTATTTGTCATCAATTCTTTATCAAAATCCATGTGCAACATACAGCCGTAAGCCTGTGGTAAACGGTCTTGTAATCCAGCAACTATGCCAAGTTCTTCAGTCTCAACTTTCAACACCAACTCGGCTAATTCGCGGGCGCTGATTTTTGCCATTGGAATATCGTGATATGCCATCAATGTCAGCATGAATGCCGTCTCTATTGCTGAAGAACCAGAAAGTCCAACTCGATAAGGAATGGTGGTGTTTACCTCTGCTTTGAATGGGGAAACGGTGCGGCCAAAGTGTTTCTCAAAAACTGTAATAGTTGGTTCCATGATTCTCTTCAATCCCGAATCCTCAGGTAGTTCGTACGACCTATCATCTTCATTTTGTGGTGAGAGAGTGACAGTAGCTTGCCAATTCCACACTGGGGTCGAAATACAGGCGCCAAAATAACCGTCTGACGGGTTTCCGAGTAACCCGATTCTAGCCGGAGTTGAGCACGAGACGCGGTTAGTCACAATGCTCGCTCTGTGGTTACTACACATGAATTGATGCCCGATTAGATTGGCTAGGTCAAGTCAGGGGTAAAGCCATGAATGGAATAGTTGGCCCGTTCAAGTGATGTGGGGTGTGATTCCAGCCGCTGGTCGCGGCAGTAGAGTCGCAGACTACCACGTTAGTGGTTGCAAGGAATTGATTGAAATCAATGGCCGCACTATGCTACAACGCACAATAGACGAATTACGTGCGGCAGAAGTAGATGGAATCGTAATTGTCACCTCACCAAACAAACCAGCCATCAAAACCAGCCTAGAAGAATCTGGGGAATTAATGAGAGGCGACATCAAATTTGTTGAACAAGCCGAGCCAAATGGGTTGGTGGATGCAATATCACAAGCAATTCCAATCTGTGGAGAAAATATGCTTGTAGCCACACCCGACAACCTCTACATCCGTCACCCTTGTCCTGCTTTCGAACTTTTGCGAGTTCACGGAACATCTCAGAGATGTGTGATTGGCGTGGTGCCAGTGGTCAGCCCTTGGGGTGAAATGCTTGGCGATACAGGGCGTGTCGACTCCCTTTACAATTCGAAAAATTCAGAGCACCGAGCCTTGAGCGGTATACTTGAAAAGAGGA
>CAUZFJ010000039.1:0-8739 GCA_963579105.1 Candidatus Thalassarchaeaceae archaeon | reverse complement strand
TCACTTGTTCACCAGTCACCGTGTTAGGGCAATTGTCATAGAAATCTTTGACCGTGTCTCCATCGGTGTCGCGTTGGTGGTCAGAGCACCCATTATTGTCAATCGTATTGATATCTTGAGTATTTGCACAATCATCAACATTATCCTTTACGCCATCGTTATCATTGTCATCAACGCAACCGTCTTGGTCATCATCAAATCCAGTTGCATTTTCATAAGGACATGAATCAATATTATCCTTGATATTATCGCCATCGCTGTCATCAATGCAGCCGTCACCATCATTGTCGTAACCGCTTGCATTTACATAACGGCAATCATCCACATCATCTGGAACCAAATCGCCATCAGAATCGTCAATGCAGCCATCCAAATCACTGTCAAAGCCGCTTGCATTAGTTGTTGGACAAGCATCAACATTGTCCTTCACAAGGTCACCATCAGTGTCATCGATACATCCATCCTGATTGGCGTCCCAGCCTGTTGAATCTTCATTTATGCAGTTGTCATTAGGATCATCATAGCCGTCTCCATCAGTGTCGTCAATACAGCCATCTCCATCATTGTCCCAACCAGTTGCATTCTCAAACAAGCAGTCATCAACAGCATCCATCACTCCATCACCATCGCTATCTCTCTCCGTTGCGGAACAACCGGTAGAATCGACAGTCTCACCTTGAGGCGTATCTGGGCATAGGTCTGGATTAGTTCCTTGCGGGTTATCACCGTATCCATCACTATCTCGGTCAGCCCACTGAGACTGGTCATTAGGGAAAGCATCAGCATTGTTTCCTTGGGGATTATCACCATAGCCATCACCGTCGCCATCAGCCCACTGAGTGCCATCGCTAGGGAAAGCATCGGAATTATTTCCTAGCGGATTATCCCCATATCCATCTCCATCTTGGTCAGCCCACTGAGTTTCATCGGTTGGGAAAGCATCGGGATTATTGCCGAGGGCATTATCACCATATCCATCTCCATCTTGGTCGGACCATTGAGTCCCATCTTGAGGGAATGCATCAGGATTGTTGCCGTTAGGATTGTCACCCCAACCATCGCCGTCACCGTCAGACCATTGGGTGCTGTCAGCAGGGAAAGCGTCACCGTTGGTGCCACTTGAATTGTCACCGTAACCGTCACCATCACTATCCCACCACTGGGAAGGGTCGTTTGGCCATAGGTCACCACCTGTTACGTTAGAGTTGTCTCCATAGCCATCGCCGTCACTGTCAGACCATTGGGTGCTGTCACTAGGGAAAGCGTCACCGTTCGTGCCGCTCGGATTGTCTCCGTACCCATCACCATCGCTATCCCACCATTGGGAAGGGTCGTTTGGCCACAGGTCGCCACCGGTTGCATTTGAGTTGTCACCGTAGCCGTCCCCATCGCTGTCTGTCCATTGATTTGAGTCGTTAGGGAAGGCGTCTGCATTAGTGCCGTTCGGGTTGTCCCCGTATCCGTCCCCATCGGTGTCAGACCACTGACTCGAATCATTGGGGAATGCATCAGAATTGTTGCCACTAGCGTTGTCACCGTAGCCATCACCATCAGAATCCTGCCATTGAGTTGGGTCAAATGGGAACGCATCTTGTGCGTCATTTACGCCGTCATTATCAGAATCACGTTGTGTTGCTGCACAGCCATAAATGTCAACAGTTGCATTTGAGGGAGTATTTGGACAGTTATCGTTCTCATTCCAAACACCATCACTGTCGTCATCGTGAATGATTAGGAAACAAATCGAATCATTGCCCATCCAAACACTAGTTGCATTCCAAAGGTCTGCATAAGCGCAATAATATCCGCTCACAGAGGGCGTGTTGAATACCCAATTGAATGATTCATTCGTTGAAGTCGCTGTGAAGTTGGTTGGTGTTGAATATTCTACAACTGTACCGTTTGAATATCTCTCTAAATTAGCTTGAAGAACATAGTTATCTCCAATGTCCAAATTAACAGCATCAAAGTAAAATGTATTTGTTGTTGCGTTAGAATTTGCTGTTATTCCTGTCGCACTAATGCTGGACCATATTGGATTGAAGCAGTCCTCATGTTGGCCGATTTGCCCATATGTTGCGTTGAATAAGAAAGTAGTGAAGCAGCGGATGACTGAACTTCCCGGTTGATTCCAATTAATATTGTAATTCTGAGATGTGCTACCTGCTGTGAAGTTTCCACTACCAGATTGCAAATATGTGCTACCACCTCCGATGTAAAGGTACCATTCGTAATTGTAAACATTGCCTGCAGATAGATTCTGAGCATCTATGGTGCCTGAGGTATCCGATGTGACAAAACCTTCCATCATTTCGTGATACAAGCAATCCAAATCATCGTCTAAATAGGCTCCACTGGTTGAAGTAGTCACATCATACAACTCACCATAAAGACAGAACGTACCCTCCTCAGCAAGAGTGACGAATGCCGGTACAACATGATTAGAACCGTTGGATGTCCAGCCTTGAGTGAATGTACCTAGTGAAGTATAATTCGTCCCATTCCATTCAAGTAAAAATGCATCAATTTCGTATGCTGCTGTATTTGTGAGATTACTCATGGTAAACTCACCATATGTTGCATTTGAGAAGTAAACAGTAGTAATATTTCCTGTAACATTGGTAAGATTACTGCCGCCGGAACTGCCCTCAATTGTAATATCATAATTATTGATTGCAGAAGCCCAGCCATACACATAGGCATACATTGTCATGTTAGATGAAGGCGTATCTGACACAGACTCATCATCAGTGACACTACTCGAAGTATCAACCAAACTTTGACTCCCATCATATAATTCCAAATCAAGGTCACCATTTGAATTTGTGAAAGAAATGTTTACCCAATATGTCACACCAGATATTGCTGGGAAAGAGAAGAAATCATCGTCTGTTGAGTTATGAATACTCAAGTTAGTCTGAGAATATGGCAGACTAGTGCCCACAGCCGTAGCGGCAGTAAACGAATCATTTGGTTCATTCACATCTACTGTTGGAGTTGGTGGCGGTGGTGTTGCAGTTGACTGCACACTGAAAGAATAATTCGATGCGCCTCCAGAACTGAAAACTTGGACATAATATGTAGTCGAAGATGTGACATTGAATATCACTTGTTCATTATTTGAATTAGAATGACTATAGTCAACCATCCAATTGTTCAATCCGTTCCATTCGTAAACATTCAATTGGAGGTCCCCAACATTATGGGAAAAAGTCAAATTAACCCAAACCATAGATCCGGATGTAAGATTGAGTGTGTAATAATCATCATCACTATTATTGTGGATATTAACTCCTGAATTCACCGCCCCAAGTGTAATTGGAGTTGCAGTTGAAATAGCATCATTTGGTTCATTTGAGTCACCTGTTAAATTTCCAGAGCCATTAGTGCCTCCACCACTGCTAATCGTGAAGTATTGTGTGTCATTCGCTAATGAATTACCCACACTATCTGATAATTCCCCATTAATCGAATAATTACCTGCAACAGTAGGTGTAGTCCAACTAACTCCGTAACGGATTGTGCCTGGCCCACCTATTCCTGAAATATTGCCATAATCAAAATCATACATTGTACCATTGGGTGAATAGATGAATATCCACCAATAATAACTGTCACTAGAATCGAGATTACTAACATCAATGTATGCAGAATTATTTGTCACACCCGTCACGGCAGCAGTCTCATTTCCTGTTAGTGCTGTTGCATTTGGTATACCGGTAGCAAGTGCTCCAAGTAACATCAAACAAGCAAGAAATAGACTTCGAATCTGTGTTCTAGCCCCTTCTTCTTTAGCCAAGTACATGACTTCGGGGAGTTAAGGCCGATACTTGAACCCATGCCAAGAACACAAACCCGCCCCTTAGGGGCGAATGCTTTGAAATCAGAATTCTACCATCCTGAATTAAATTTAGTCT
Source organism: Candidatus Thalassarchaeaceae archaeon (assembly GCA_963579105.1). Lineage (GTDB taxonomy): Archaea > Thermoplasmatota > Poseidoniia > Poseidoniales > Thalassarchaeaceae > MGIIb-Q1. Next base: position 4,822 of record CAUZFJ010000039.1, on the reverse strand, counting down.
AACAACTGATGATATCCGATTGGATTTAACGCCGAAATAAATGCGGTTTGAACATGTGGTTAAAGCACAACACGGCAATTCCGACATACAATAATTGGCGCCGTGTGCAGGGTTTGAACCTGCGACCTGCGGATTAACAGTCCGCCGCTCCACCAGCTAAGCTAACACGGCAACAGGGCGGCCCACCGACCACCCCCTCATCAATGAATCGCATCAAGAAAAACATTGATGTGGCTACACAGACACATCCTCAAACTGGCAAATCACTAAGTCAGCCTTGAATGTGAGCTGAATTCATTCCCACTCAATTGTGCCAGGTGGCTTGTGAGTAACATCGTAAACAACTCGGTTTATATCACCCTTTAGAGTGTTAGTCACACGTATACTAATCTTCTCAAGAATCTCATGAGGTATCAGCGAGTAACGCGCACTCATGCCATCAAAACTTGCTACTGCACGGATCACAACGGTCTCTCCATGTACCCTGACATCACCGTGGACACCGACTGAGCGAACGGGAAGTAATGCTGCAAAGTACTGCCATGGAAGTTCCATCTTGCCTTCTGACGCCGCTGCTTCAAGTTCTTCTTCAACTATGGCACAGGCTTCACGACAAACTTCAACCCTTTCGGGAGTCAGTTCACCAAGCACACGAACTGCTAGACCTGGGCCTGGAAATGGTTGTCTCTCCGAAGATGGGATACCCAATTCACGAGCCATTTCTCGGACTTCATCTTTGTAGCAATCGCGGAGCGGTTCAACTATTTCCAAATCAACATCATCTGGTAATCCGCCAACATTGTGATGTGATTTGATGACATCTCTAACGCCACCACCAGACTCTATCCAATCTGGGGCAATGGTACCTTGAACGAGGTATTTTGCCCCGACTTTTTTCTGCTCATCCTCAAAAATTCGGATGAATAATTCACCAATGATTTTACGCTTTTTTTCAGGGTCTGTGACTCCTTTCAATGCCTCGAAATAACGGTCTTCAGCGTAAACAGTAGTCAGGTTTAACCCAAGTTCTGCGAGTACTCTTTGAACATCTTCAGTCTCATTTTTCCGCATCAAACCTGTGTCAACATAAACACAATGGAGAAGGTCGCCAACTGCGCGGTTGGCGAGAGTTGCTGCAACCGAGGAATCAATGCCACCGGAGCAAGCGATGATTGCGATGTCGTCAATTTTGTCTTTCAAAATCTCAATCGCTTCATCAATCAAGTTAGAAGCGCCAATCATTAGAGTCACTCTCTTAATGATTCATCATCTGCAATTACTTTGTCAGTCTTTTCTTTGCGCCAAATTGCAAATTTTCCAGCCAATTCTTGGTTTGAAATAGACAACATTTGAACTGCAAGAACCGCAGCGTTATCACCACGGTCAACCCCTACTGTTGCTACGGGCATTCCTGGTGGCATCTGAACAATTGATAGGAGGCTATCAAGGGGAACTTTGCCCCCTACTGGAACGCCAATAACTGGCAGAGTCGTCATTGATGCAACTACCCCTGGTAATGCTGCGGCCATACCTGCCATGCCAATGAATATCTTACAGCCATCTGCAATTGCACCTTCAACCACGCCTTCAAGATATTTTGGCGCACGGTGTGCACTTGCAACTCTTACTTCATGGTCAATATTGAAGTGTTCAAGAACTACAGTACACTTGTCTGATATTGGCAAGTCCGACTTGCTACCGAGCACTATGCAGATGTCCATCAATCCTCTCGACTCGCGGCTGGTTCAAATGGATACCGATTTCATCGTACAACTCTGTGAGTCGATTTCGAGCCATGTTTTTCTGTAGTACTGTACCTATCCCAGACTCATCAAAGTGCCAAACCCAATAACCGGATGAAAGGTGATCACCTCCACTTAATACCACCCAATCTTTACTTTGCCGAAGCCAGTTTCTATGGCGTACAATTGAAGGAGTCATAGGTGCAGAAATATCAGAGCAGTCAAGGATACCGGGCGATATTTCTCTGCTCTGTAAAACACCACTTTTCAATCGTTGCAAATAACTTCGAGTTACCATCTTTGCTCTAGCCTCTTGGACACAGGACCAATGTCTAGAAAACCATGAGTCAATTAGTGAAAGGCAAAGCCCAGTACAGCCTTGTGAACTAGCGGCAACAATCCCCCGTGCACACCAAGGTCCTGAACCAGGTCGGAACGCCGAAAGGTGTGCACTTAATCTGAGAATTCTGCCTTGTAAAGGGATTGGGAGATGACTAATCTCGCTTAAGACTGGCAAATTATCTAAATGGTCAGCAGCCGATAACCATTCAGGTTGCAAATGTGGGTTCTCAATTTGGGCTATTTTCAACCTCAAAAGTCCTGAGGAATCTAATCTAAAATTTTTCGACACGATACCTGGCAGAATCCAGAGTTCTAAATTATTCCTCTTCTTCAGGATAATTGAATCGAGTGGGCCAACTACCCGCAACTAATTCAATTGGCGGCTTTACTAATTCCTGCTGAACCCCTTCCAAGCGAGGCCCACACATCCCCAAGCCAAAGTGCTGAATCATAGCAATTTTACTTGCATCAACAAATGGGTCAAAAAGAAGACTTGAAGGATGGCGGAAATGAAGTGCTAAAAATTTCTCACCACCACGGTTTACACCGTGCAACTCTAATTTACGACCGCCACTCAATTGTTTGAAAGCAAGGCGGCCGCCTCGAAATCCGTGGGCAACTACCTGCCACGAATCATCAATACCTGAGCCATCATATTCACTGGTTAAGGGGATTATCCAGCGCCCCGATGGAGCCATTAATGTATTTGCCACACGGAAAGTAATGTGGTACCAAAGGGCTAGAAACAAGGTGTAAGACACCCACCCTATTCTAGCATCTATCACAATATGGGCCACGAATGCCAAAGCCCCCACAATAGGTATTCCAACTGTCCTTGAGAGATTTGCAGAACCATCGCCAAACCACAACCATTTGAACAACTCAACCCCATCACCGTCAGGCATAGAAGTAGCGATTCTAGTTGCAGAAATTAGTAACAAGAAAAATGCTGAAAAGAAAAACAGGGAAGCAACTGTTTGGTCATCAGGAGTATTACCAGGAAAAATAAGTGGAAAAGTTGAAGCAATCAATAAGCCAATTGACCAAGCTGGACCAAAAACGAATCGTGCCGCCATCGGTTGGAGACGTTGTCGTCGCCATGATGACCAGCCCTCGGGTGGCTCAATTTCAGCACCAACCCAATCTGATGGCGGTTTTCCCTTACTTAGGGGCCGCCAAGCAGGGTGGCCCGAAAGCCAGTACTCATCGGGAGCCGCTTCCATGTTGTTGGCACAGGGCCCCCTCTCTAAAACAGATATTGTTAGAAAATTCTACAGTAGCCCGTCGATTAAATCCCCAATGGTGAATTCATCACTCTTCGCTTTCTCATCAGTTGGGTCATAACCAATGTCACCCAATGGCTCAAGCGCACCACTAGGTGCTGATTCGGGAGTCGGGTCACTAGGTGCCAAATCTAAATCGCTGACATCAACTGATGATTGTGGCGCCGCTGACATGTCCATCGAGTGAACTTCAGCATACGCAGGTTCGATGTTTGCTTTCGATTTGCCCATGTCTGACTTCTTCTTTTTAGAATCAAGTTCACTAGTCCAGTTACCTTCATCTCGCCAATTTGAACGCGTACTTCTGCGGTCACGTCTACGGCTCCTAAATGCTGATACACCAAGTAGCATAATTACTATCCAAAGAGTTCCCATCAGGGCTAAAAGAAGGTTGCCAGAAGCAATATCAAGAATGGAATCAGAGCCAGCATCAGAACCGGCTTGCAATAACATCTCACGTTCTTGCATATTATTGGATTCATCTGATTCAATCACTTCATTATCAGCATCGATTGAAACCACAATGGTGCCAACTGCTTCTTTCAAATTGACAGTAACAACATGGGATTTTGGCTTGTTTTGTTGAGCAGAATCAATGAAGGTGATTCGCAATTCTGCCACAGCGTCATTGTGGTCACAACCTGATGATTCTGCTACTTGCATATTGATTCCACAAACACGCAATAGTATGTTTACTGCCGCGTCGTTTCCAGAATTCTGAATCTGAATGGTCAACTCGACTTCATCGTCATCCATCTTTTCTGAAACTGATAAAATATACAAATCTGGAGCAAATGCATTGAGATTGATGATTTGTTCATTTGAATCTGTAGTCAACCATTGCTCGTCAGCGTCAATATCGCCCCCCTGATTAGCATAACCACTTGGGGAACGCACACGAATACCGAAATAGTCACTATCCCAACCAGGATAATCCGCCATGGATAAACGAAGGACCACTGGGACATTCTCTCCGGGATTCAACAATGGTAAGTTCAATCGACCATCTACATGAGTACTTATCTCAGTGAATAATGCCAACGGAGTGCCAGCATTCTCAACTACATACCAGGTCCAGTCTATACCTTCTAGGCCATCCATTCTTGGATTTAGGGAAAGAGAACCTCCTGACCCAGTTGAATGATTTTCAATCCACGGGGTTTCAGCAATATTTCCGGAATTTTCAACAATGAAATAAATATCAATTTCATCTCTTGGCCGCAAATCAAAGTGAGTGCCATCCGAATCATCTGCAAGTAATAGTCTCAAGTCAATTCTCGGTAAAATTTCAATTTGCCCAATCACCTGGGCGCGGAAACTTGACTGGTCTAAAACAGAATGTAGTTCTATGAGAACTTCTGTATCACCAGCCAATGCATGAAGAGGAACATGCACGATTGCGACCATAACTAATTCATCACTAACTTGGAGGCCAGTTGGTGTTCCATTTACCCA